>JBOHZI010000076.1:0-9555 GCA_050738295.1 Gammaproteobacteria bacterium | reverse complement strand
GTGCAGGTACTGCCACGCATGAATACTGCCGGGGATAGAACAGGAAACTGGAGTGTCGGGCCTTTCATCGAGCGTACGGTGAAAACCTGCTCGATCATTTAGATTCATGATTCATTGAGGGGGCATTATGCGTTTTTCAAAAAGCATCGGTTTTATTTTGGCAATGAGCTTATTGGTTTGTTGCTGTGCCTCTTCGGTACTGGCACAGAGCATCACGGAAGCAAACAAGGTCAGTCAGTCTGCTGCGGCGTTGAAGGGCCTCGACAGCTACGTACACAAGGTGATGAAACGGTGGCAGGTGCCGGGGCTGGCGATTGCAGTGGTCAAGGACGGCAAGGTGGTGCTGGTCAAGGGCTACGGTGTGCGCGAACTCGGCAAGCCGGGCAGGGTGGATGCGGATACGCTGTTCACCATCGGCTCCAATTCCAAACAGTTCACGGCCGCCGCGCTGGGCACGCTGGTATCGACCGGAAAACTTTCCTGGGATGCACCGGTCGTCGATTACGTCAAGAATTTCAAGCTGAGCAGCCCGTACGTAACGGAACACATCACGCTGCGCGATCTACTCACCCATCGCAGCGGCTATTGCGGCACCTATTCAGTGGAGGCCATGTCCGATAGCTCGGATATCGTCGAGCGCCTGCGTTACCTCAAGCCAGTCTACGGATTCCGTACCCATTTCTGCTATAGCAATCTGATGTACAAGGTGTCCGCGCGCTTCATCCCCGCGATCACAGGGCAGAGCTGGAGCCGCTACATCAAGGCGCATTTGTTTGAACCCATGGACATGACGCGGACCGTCAGCACACGGGTTGCGCTTGATGCATCCAGCAACGTCGCCGAACCGCACGCCATGGTGTACGGCAAGGTCCAAAGCATCGAGCGAACCTGGTCGCGCATTGCCGATTTTTATGCGCCGGTCGGTTTCATCAATTCGAGCGCCAACGACATGAGTCATTGGCTGCTTACGCTGCTCGGCGACGGACGCTATCAGGGCAAGTCCGTGCTCAAGCCCGCCGTCGTCCAGGCGATGGAAACCCCGCAGATGCTGATGGCAAGCGATTCGGGACTCGGGCAGATCATGCGCGGCACCGATCCATACAGCCATTTCTACAGCTATGGTCTGGGCCTGATCGTGCAGGAATACGGCAAGCACAAGCTGGTCCTGCACGGAGGCGATGTCCCCGGCATGACCTCCGCAATAGTCATGGTTCCGGATGCCAAGCTCGGCATCGTCGTGCTCACCAACCAGACCGGAGACGAAGCACCCTGGGGGGTTGCATTCCACGTGCTGCAATCCTACACGGGCATGCCGCATAGGGATCTGGCCCGAATTACCCATACGGGCGAGCTACAGGGCGAGAAGCAGCATGAAGCCGTGGAGGCGAAGCTCACGGCCTTGCGCAAGCCGGGCACCAAAGCTCCGCAGCCGCTCGCTGCGTATGCCGGTCTCTACAGCGATGACTTCGACGGCAAGCTGCGGATGAGCCTGGAGAAGGGTCACCTCGTGATGCGTTTCGCCAACCCGCAGTATGTCGGCGATCTTCAGTACTGGCACGACAACACGTTCCGCGTGACTTGGCGAAACAAGGCCAATGACAGCTATTTGGGCAAGGCCTGGGTCACGTTCGATGTCGATGCGTTCGGCAAACCCGACAAGCTTTCCTTTGCGCTGATGCCGTTGCACTACGAGCGTGTGGAAGATAAAACACGTTGATTCATGACTCATTAATCGGAAGGTTGTTATGCGTTACTTGAAAATCCCCATCTTGGTTGCGGCAACTATTTTATTAGTCTGTTGCTGTGCCTCTTCGGTACTGGCACAGAGCATCACGCAAGCAAGCAAGGTCAGTCAGTCTGCTGCTGCGTTGAAGGGTCTCGACAGCTACGTCCACAAGGTGATGAAACAGTGGCAGGTGCCGGGGTTGGCGATTGCCGTGGTCAAGGACGGCAAGGTGGTGCTGGCCAAAGGTTACGGCGTGCGTGAACTGGGCAAGCCGGGCAGGGTGGATGCGGATACGCTGTTCACCATCGCATCGAACACCAAGGCGTTCACGGCAGCGGCGCTCGGTACGCTGATTTCGTCTGGCAAGTTGACCTGGGACGCGCCGGTCACCCAATACGTCAAGAACTTCAAGTTGAGCAGCCCTTACGTGACCGAAAACATCACGCTGCGCGATCTGCTCACGCATCGCAGCGGCTACTGCGACCCTGGAATAGCCGAGGTGACAACTGACGCCTCGACTATTATTCAACGGCTACGCTATCAGAAACCGGATTACGGGTTTCGGGCGCACTTTTGCTACAACAATGTCATGTTTCTCACGGCGGCACGGTTCATTCCGGCGATCACCGGTGAGACGTGGAACCGATACGTCGAGCAACGCTTGTTCCAGCCGCTGCAGATGACGCGTACGGTGACGACTGCCAAGGCATTGGCTGCCGCTTCCGATGTTGCCTTGCCGCACGGGATGATGGACGGAAAGGCAGCCGTGATCCGCCTCGAATGGGCGCATAACAGGGACGTCTACGCGCCGATCGGCAGCATCAACTCCAGCGTCAACGACATGAGCCACTGGCTGCTGATGCTGCTGGCCAATGGACGCTACGCCGGGAAACCGGTACTCAAGCCCGCCATCGTAAAGGCTATGGAAACGCCGCAAATTCCGATTCAACCGGACGCCAGGATCGGGCATGAAATCCGTGCCGCGGTACCTGGCGGTCGGTTCTACAGCTACGGCCTGGGCCTGGTCGTGCAGGAATTTCATGGCCACGTGCTGGTGTGGCATGCCGGCGACGTTCCCGGCATGGCCTCGGTAGTAGCGATGGTTCCGGACAGCCATCTTGGCATCGTCGTTCTATCCAACATGAACGGGAACGATGCCCGTTTCGGCATCCTGAACCACGTGCTGCAATCCTACCTCGGCTTGCCGCAGCACGACGTGAGCCAGTCCCTCTACGAGGTCACACAAAAAATGAAGAAAGGGCAGGCCATGATGGAGAAAAAACTGGCCGATACCCGCACGCCCGGCACTAAAGCGCCGCTACCGCTCAAGGATTACGCAGGCACGTACCGGGACGATTTCTATGGCACAGCCAGGATAGGAATGGAAAATGGCCACCTCGTTCTGCATCTCGGCAATCCGAATTTCGTTGCCGATCTCGAACACTGGCACAACAACACGTTTCGTGTGAAGTTTCGTTATGGCTTTCTCCAAAGCTTGGGATCGGATTACCTCACATTCCAACTCGACGCTTTCGGAAACCCGGTAAAAATCACCTCCTTCCCGGCACCGTTTCATTACGAGCGCTCAGAACAACCCATGCACTGACGGGCCGCAAATTGACACGAAACAGGAGAAGCACCATGCATTGTTCAAAATTCCTCAACTCGATTTTATTCGGCCTCATCGGCCTGTCTGTCGCTCTGATTTCGGTACCGGCAACAGCAGCGGTACACAAGCAAGTCGGCCCGCCCGTCGCACCGGTCAAACCTGTGACCGACACCCTCTACGGCGTGAATGTCGCTGACCCGTACCGCTACATGGAGAACCTGAAGAATCCGGCAGTAGAGAAATGGTTCAAGGATGAAAACGCCTACACGCGCTCGGTGCTCGACAAGATTCCCGGCCGAAAGCAATTGTTGGCGGACATCGAGAAATACGACAACTCGCAGCCCGCACAGGTCAGCGACGTCAGCATCGTGCCGCCGGATCTGTATTTCTATGAAAAGCTGCTGCCCGATCAGCAGGTGTCCAAGCTGTACATGCGCAAGGGTCTTGCCGGCAAGGAACGATTGTTGCTTGACCCCGCTCGCTACGAAAAGAAGGGCGGGCCACCGTGGAAGATCGGCTACTACGCCGTCTCGCCGAATGGGCGCCATGTCGCCGTGGGGGTGTCGCCCGGCGGGAGGCTGATTGCCACGATGCACGTGCTCGATACCCGTACCGGAAAGGATGCCGGGGAACCCATCACGCGAATGCCGGGCAATACGGTGTCCTGGCTGCCCGATGGGCGCGCGTTCTTTTACACTCGTCTGAGGAAACTTCCGCCCGGTGCCAAGCCGATGGAAGTCTTTGCCAAGAGTCGCGTCTGGCAGCACGTGGTGGGAACCGATCCAACCACCGACCGCGCGGTGTTCGGTTATGGCGTTTCGCCGAAGGTGGCCGTCAGTCCGTTCGTCCTTCCCGTGGCTATGGTGCCAGCGAAATCGTCATACGCGCTCGGCATACTGGTGAATCCGGGTGCCCATCAACCGGGCACACTCTACGTGGCGTCGCTGGACGCGGTAGGCAAACCGGATACGCCGTGGAAGAAAGTCGTGGACAACGCCGATGCCGTCACCGATTTTGCCGTGCATGGTGACGCGCTTTACCTGCTGAGCCACAAGGATGCGCCACGCGGCAAGATTTTGCGCATCGACCTCGCGCACCCTGACATGGCCCACGCCAAAACCGTGGCGCCGCAACGCAAGCGTGCCCTCATCCAGGCGCTGGTGGCGAGCAAGGATGGACTTTATGTCAGGCAAGCCAAAGGCGTGGTCAGCCACCTGCTGCGGGTGCCTTACGCCGGTGGCAAACCCGTCGACATCGCGCTGCCCTATGCCGGCACGCTCGGCGGCTTGCAGGCGAACCCGCACACGGGCGGTGTCATGTTCACGCTGACCTCATGGGCACGTGCGCCGCAGCTATTCGCCTATGACCCGGCCACGGGCAAGGTCGCCGACACACACCTGCAACCGGTCGGGCCGTACGATAACGCTAGCGGCCTGGTCGCCGAAGAAGTCATGGCCAAAAGCGCTGACGGCACCTTGGTTCCGCTGTCGATCGTGTACCGCAAGGGTCTCAAGCGCGATGGTTCCAACCCGGTTCTGCTGAGCGGCTACGGCTCCCTCGCAGTCACGTTGTACCCAGCGTATCGACCCATCTTCAGGGCCTGGTACGATCATGGCGGAATTCTCGCCGTCGCCCACGTGCGTGGCGGCGGCGTGTACGGCGAGTCATGGCACAAGGCCGGCATGCAGGCAACGAAGGCCAATTCGTGGCACGATTTCATTGCCTGTGCCCGCTATCTGATCGCGCACAAATACACCTCGGCCGCGCACCTGGCCATCACCGGCACCAGTGCCGGCGGCATCCTGGTTGGACGCGCCATGACCGAGCAACCACAACTGTTCGCCGCCGTGATCGACAAGGTTGGCCTGTCCAATTCGCTGCGCATGGAACAGATGTCGATGGGTCCACTCGGCGTTCCGGAATTTGGCAGCGTCAAGACCCAGGCCGGTTTCAAGAGCCTGTACGCCATGGACAGCTACCTGCACGTGCGCAACGGTGTGAAGTACCCCGCCGTGCTGCTCACCACCGGCTGGAACGACCAGAACGTCGCCCCTTGGCAGGCAGGCAAGATGACAGCCCGGTTGCAGGCCGCCACGGCCAGCGGCAAGCCGGTGCTGTTGTGGGTCGATTACCACGGCGGGCACGGCTACGGCGCCACCCGAAAACAAAGCGAAGTCGGCTCGGCCAACAGCATGAGTTTCGCGCTCTGGCAACTCGGCGTGCCCGGTTTTCAGCCGCATCGCTAGGAACAAATAAACCGACCGTATGGAGGAATTCGTCATGAATCACTACAAACGCATCGGCATGGCCTTGGTGGCATGTTTGGGTATTGCCATTACGGCATCAGCCGCGTCGGCTCCGCCGGTGGCGCCGATCAAGCCGGTGACCGATACCCTCTATGGCGTCAAGGTCACCGATCCGTACCGCTACATGGAGAACCTGAAGGATCCGGCGGTCGAGAAGTGGTTCAAGCAGGAAAATGCATATACCCGCTCAGTGTTGGACGCTATTCCGGGGCGCAAGCAACTGTTGGCTGATATCGAAAAATACGACAACTCGGATACTGCGGAGGTTTCCAATGTCGTGCGATTGCCCGGTGAGGTCTATTTCTACGAAAAGACCCTTCCCGGACAGGAGGTCGCCAGGCTCTATATGCGCCACGGCTTGGGCGGTAGAGAGAAAGTTCTGTTCGATCCCGCGAAGTATGACGAAAAAGGCGGGTCGCATTGGTCAATCAACTACTACTATCCCTCGTACGATGGACACTATGTTGCGATCGGTATTTCGCCCGGCGGATCGGAGATGGCTGTCTTGCATGTGTTGGATGCACGAACGGGGCAGGAAACAGGCGAGGCGATCACGCGAGTAGGCTTTGCGCAGATAGCCTGGAAGCACGACAACCGTTCATTCTTTTATCCTCGGATGCGCAAGCTTTCTGCACATGCACCGGCATCCGAAAAATACGACAAGAGCCGTGTTTACCTGCATGTCGTAGGAACCGATCCCGCACGCGACAAAGCGGTTTTCGGCTACGGCGTTTCTTCTGATGTGGCGGTGGAGCCCAGCGATTCCCCCTATGTCGTGACGTCTGCAAAGTCGCCCTATGCGCTCGGTGTTCTAAAGCACGGCGTTCAGGGTGAAATTACCCTCTACAAGGCGCCGTTGGACAAAGTCGGGAAAGCGGATACGCCCTGGAAAAAAATCGCGGATGTACACGATGACGTCGTTTACTACGCCATTGCCATGCATGATGACGATCTGTATCTGTTGAGCCACAAGGATGCACCGCGTTACAAGGTTGTGCATATTGATCTGGCTCATCCGGCTGATCAACCCGAAAACACGTTTGTAGCCCAAGGCAAGGCTGTCATAAAAGATATCGCTGCGGGAGCAAATGCGCTCTATGTAGAAGAGGCTGACGGTCTTGTGGGCAAGCTGGTCCGGGTAGCCTATAAAACGGGCGTTCCGCAGGAGACGGAGCTTCCGTATGAAGGAATAGTCGGGCTGGGCGACGCCGACACCCGGATCCCCGGCGTGCTGTTCAACTTGACCTCGTGGATCCGTGCGCCCGCAATCTTCAAATTCGATCCGACCACCAACGCGAGCGTGAACACCCATCTTCAGCCGGCCGGTCCCTCCGGCAATCGAAACGATCTGACCTCGGTGGAAGTGAAAGCGAAGAGCTATGACGGCACGCTGGTGCCACTGTCCATCATTTATCGGAAAGGGACGAAGCTGGATGGAACCAATCCGACGCTGTTACTCGGTTATGGCGCGTACGGCGGTACGTTCTATCCGGACCAGCTTCCTTATGCCGAGGTTCGGTCTTGGTATAACCATGGCGGCATAATCGCCATCGCTCATGTGCGTGGTGGTGGTGTGTACGGTGAAGCCTGGCACAAGGCCGGGCAGAAGCTCACCAAGCCCAACTCGTGGCGCGACTTCATCGCCTGCGCCCAGTATCTGATCGGACACAAATATACGGCGCCTGCGCGGCTGGGCATCTGGGGCGTGAGTGCCGGCGGATTGTTGGTGATTCGTGCCACGACCGAACGGCCCGACCTGTTTGCAGCCGCGATCGACCAGGTAGGCCCTGCCAACGTGCTGCGCTATGAAGTCATGCCTTCTGGCCCGGCCAATGTCCCCGAATTCGGCAGCATCAAGACGCAGGCGGGCTTTGAGGACCTGTATGCCATGGACAGCTACCAGCATGTCCGCAACGGCGCGAAATACCCCGCGGTAATGCTCACGACCGGCTGGAATGACCCACGCGTATCGCCCTGGCAAGCGGGCAAGATGGCAGCGCGACTTCAGGCCGCCACCGCCAGCGGCAAACCAGTGTTGCTGCGGGTCAATTACCACGGCGGGCACGGTAACAGCGCGTTCAAAAGTCAAAACGAAACCCTATGGGCCGATGCCATCAGTTTCGCGCTCTGGCAACTCGGCGTGCCGGGTTTCCAACCGCACCACTAACGGATCAAATGAATCGGAAATATGGAGGAATTCGTCATGAATCACTGCAAACGAATCGGCATGGCTCTGGTGGCGTGTTTGGGTATTGCCGTCATCGCCAATGCGGCCGCCGCTGCGACGTCGGATACGGTACACAAACAAATCGAAAACTATGCGCCGGGCGATGTAGAAGCTGTGCTGTATGGCACGGGAGGGCCGATGGTTTGGCACTGGCTTGCGAACGGCAAGTTGGCCTACGTGATCGGAATGAACGGTAAACCGCAGAGCTTCGTATTCGATCCGAAGTCGGGCAAGTCGACACCGACCAAAAATGCTGGCCCCGGTTCTGCACACGGCTCGGCCAACCATGAGGAAGCAGCAGCACACTGAGATACGCAAATAACGGCTTTGGCTAGAGAAGGTTTTTCGCATTGTGTTTACCGCGAGCATTGAGCTGAGGGAATCTGCTATTGCCAACTATTATTGTTGGACGTCTGCCAAGGCGCATACTGTCAAGCGGGTTAGCGCCCCGGTCACCGGGAATGCTAGTATTCTGAGCTTGTATCCGTTTTGGGAAGCGCGGAAATGGCAAAAGGCAGTCACGATTATGCGGATGATCCGCGCAATGCGGATATCAGGATCAACATCGACGGCACGCTGTTCCCGCGGAGCGAGGCGAAAGTCTCGGTCTTCGACAGCGGGTTCATGCTCGGTGACGGCGTGTGGGAAGGGCTTCGCGTTCATGACGGCGGGTTGCCGTTTCTGGACCAGCACCTCGACCGCTTGTATGAGGGCGCCAAGGCGCTCGATTTCGATGTCGGTCTGAACCGTGACGAGCTGACGGCGCGCATTGTCGAGACGTTGCATGCCAACGACATGCACGACGGGGTGCATATCCGGCTGATGGTCACGCGCGGTGTGCGGGCAACGCCCTATCAGGATCCGCGCGTCATCGTCAGTCCGCCGACGATTGTGATCGTGCCTGAATACAAGACGCCCTTGCCGGAGACGGTGGAGAAGGGCATTCGCCTGTACACCGTGTATGTGCGTCGCGGTGCGCCCGATGTGCAGGACCCGAAGCTAAACAGTCACTCCAAGATCAATTGCATTCTGGCCTGCATCCAGGCGACGAAAGCCGGCGCCGACGAAGGCCTGATGCTCGATCCGCATGGCTTTGTGTCCACCTGCAATTCCACGCACTTTTTCATCGTCCGCCGTGGCGAGGTGTGGACTTCAACGGGCAAATACTGCCTCGGCGGCATTACCCGTGCGAACGTCATTCGGCTGTGTCGGGAGAACGATATTCCAGTGCACGAGAAGGACTTCAGCCTGTTTGATGTCTATGGCGCCGACGAGGCGTTCGTCACCGGCACCTTCGCCGGACTGGTACCGGTGCGCGAAGTGGACGGACGTGTTGTCGGCGAAGGCGTCCGCGGCTCCGTGTGTGAACGGCTCCAGAAGCTCTATATCGAACTGGCCGCTCGGGAAGCCCGCTCGGGAGTCCGGATTTGAGTATGGATCCCGTCCGGATCGCCATGTGGTCCGGACCGCGCAATATTTCTACGGCCATGATGCGCGCCTGGGAGAACCGCGATGACACCGCGGTCACGGACGAGCCGTTGTACGCGCACTACCTGCTGGCTACCGGTGCGCCGCACGCGTTACGCGAAGCCGTGATCGCCTCGCAGGACAACGACTGGCGCCGCGTGGTGCAGGCTCTGCGCGGCCCCGTGCCGGACGGCAGGGCGGTGTGGTACCAGAAGCACAT
>JBOHZI010000075.1:0-9595 GCA_050738295.1 Gammaproteobacteria bacterium | reverse complement strand
CTCGACGGCCTGAGCCGAGCGGCCGAGATTGAACACGCAGAGAATGGCCGCGTCTTCGTATTCGCGCAGATAAACCAGTACGTGGCGATTGCGCGGGAACAGAAAGCGCTGGGTACCGCGCCCGAAGGCGCTGCGGCTGTTCCGTACGGCGATCACGCGCCGCGTCCAGTTCAAAAGGCTTGAGGGACTTTTCGATTGCGCCTCGACGTTGACAGCTTCGTAACCGTATTGTGCGTTCATCACCGGTGGCAGGTAGAGCGCGGCGGGGTCGGAACGCGAGAATCCGGCGTTGCGGTCCGGTGACCATTGCATCGGCGTGCGCACGCCGTCGCGGTCGCCGAGAAAGACGTTGTCTCCCATGGCGATCTCGTCGCCGTAGTAGAGCACCGGTGTGCCGGGCATGGAAAATAGCAGCGCGTTCATCAGTTCGATGCGGCTGCGGTCGTTGTCCATCAGTGGGGCGAGGCGGCGGCGGATGCCGAGGTTGATGCGCGCGCGGCGATCCGCTGCGTAGTGCTGCCACAGGTAATCGCGCTCGCGGTCGGTCACCATTTCCAGCGTCAGCTCGTCGTGATTGCGCAGAAAAATCGCCCACTGGCAATTGGCGGGAATTTCCGGGGTCTGGCGCATGATGTCGGTAATCGGGTGACGATCCTCCTGCGCGATCGCCATGTACATGCGCGGCATGAGCGGAAAGTGGAAGGCCATATGGCATTCGTCGCCGTCGCCGAAATACGCGTTTACATCTTCCGGCCACTGATTGGCCTCGGCAAGCAGCATGCGTCCTGGGTAATGCCGATCCACTTCGGCACGGATGCGCTTGAGTATTTCGTGCGTCTCGGGCAGGTTCTCGTTGTTGGTGCCATCGCGCTCGACAAGATAGGGCACGGCATCAAGACGCATGCCGTCCACGCCCATCGCCATCCAGTAGTGCAGCACCTTGACGATTTCCTCGAACACGCGCGGATTGTCGAAATTGAGATCGGGCTGATGTGAATAGAAGCGGTGCCAGTAATAGGCCTTGGCCACCGGATCCCAGGTCCAGTTCGAGCGCTCGGTGTCGAGAAAAATGATGCGTGTGCCCTCGTACTTCTCTTCGCTGTCGCTCCAGACGTAGAAGTCACGTGCGGCCGAGCCGGGTTTAGCGCGGCGTGCGCGCTGGAACCAGGCATGCTGATCGGAAGTGTGGTTGACCACCAGCTCGGTAATGACGCGAAGATTCCGCGCATGACAGGCGCGCACGAAGCGTCGGAAATCGCCAAGCGTGCCGTAGCTCGGGTGAACCTTGCGGTAGTCGGCGATATCGTAACCGTCATCGCGCAGCGGTGAGGGATAGAACGGCAGCAGCCAGATCGCGGTGATGCCGAGTTCGACGATGTAGTCGAGCTTTGCGGCAAGACCCTTGAAGTCGCCGATCCCGTCGTCGTTGGCGTCGAAAAACGCCTTGACGTGAGTCTGATAGATGACCGCGTCCTTGTACCAGTCAGGCTGTGCCGTATCTGTCATGGCCCGGTCCTGCCCACGCGCAGTATCATCGCCGGGTGCGTGGGGTCGAGGCGCACGCGCTGATGCCGACCGTGCCAGTGCCAGGATTCGCACCGGAACAGGTCTTCCACCGCGATTGTCGTGCCCTCGTCCGCGTCGAGCATTTCGAGTGGCAATTCGATGTCTGCCTCCTGCGCCTGCTGCGGGTCGAGGCTGACGAGCACCCAGATCAGGTTATCCCGTGAATGTTTGGAGTAAAACAACACCTGGTCGTTATACGCATTGTGAAAGCGCAGGTTGGTCAGTTCGTCGAATGCCGGATTCTCGTGGCGTATGCGGTTGAGTGTCGCAATCTCGCCATGAATGTTGCCGGGTGCATCGAAGTTGCGCGATTTGAGTTCGTATTTTTCGGAATCAAGATATTCCTCGCGCTCACTGCCATCTTCGTTAAGCAACGGCGCGGCTTCGCACAATTCGTAACCCGAATACATGCCCCACGAGGGCACGAGCGTGGCCGCCAGCGTGGCGCGGATCACGAAACCCGCCCGTCCGCTGTGGTGCAGATTGAACGGATTGATGTCGGGCGTGTTGACCCAGAAGTTGGGACGGAAATACTGGGGCGAGTCACCGGTCGTGAGTTCGATCAGGTACTCGGTCAGTTCGGCCTTGCTCTCGCGCCAGGTGAAATAGGTATAGGACTGCGAGAAACCGAGCTTGGCCAGGCGATGCATCAGTTTCGGACGCGTGAAGGCTTCGGCGAGAAAGATCGTCTCCGGATAGCGCGCCTGCACCGCAGAAAACGCCCATTCCCAGAAGCCGAGCGCCTTGGTGTGCGGATTGTCCACGCGGAAAATACGCACCCCTTGTTCGCACCAGTAGAGCAGTACGTCGAGCAACTCGCGCCACAGTGTCTCGTGTTCGACGCAGAAAAAATCGACGTTGACGATGTCCTGGTATTTTTTCGGCGGATTCTCCGCGTAACGGATGCTACCGTCGGGTCGCCAGCGGAACCATTCGGGATGCTCCTTGACCCAGGGGTGGTCGGGCGAACACTGGATCGCAAAGTCGAGCGCAATTTCGAGCCCTTCACGTCGCGCCGCAGCCAGTACGCGATGAAAGTCATCGAGTGTGCCGAGTTCGGAATGGATCGCCGTGTGGCCGCCTTGCTTCGAACCGATCGCCCAGGGGCTGCCCGGATCGTTGGCGCCGGCGTCGAGTGCATTGTTTTTGCCTTTGCGATGGCTCGTGCCGATCGGATGAATCGGCGGCAAATAGACGACATCGAAGCCGAGCCCGGCAATGTAGGGCATATGGAGAATGAGATCATCGAAGGTGCCGTGATGGCCGGATTCTCCGAGCGAGCGCGGAAAGCATTCGTACCAGGCACCGGTGCGCGCACGTGCCCGTTCGACTTGCACGCTGAACTCGGCCGAGGCTGTGAGTCCGGCACGCGGCAGGGTGCGTGCGATCAGCTCGGCCGTGGTGTGCGCGAGCAAAATGTCGGCGCGTGCCGCCGCATCGTCGGTGTGCTCGCCGAGCAGCGTGGCAATTTCCTTCAGCCGCTTCTGTGTGCGATCTTTACCTGCGGTCGCCATCGCCTCCTTGAGTAACGCCTCGCCCTCGCCCAGCTCCGGTGCGAGCGGTTGACCGGCATCGCGGCGCTTGATGGTTTCGCTGCGCCAATCTCCGAAGCGGTCACGCCAGGTGAGCACCTGAAATGTCCACAGCCCAATGGCGTCGGGCACAAAGCGGCCCCGCCAGCGATCGTTGTCGAAAAATTCGAACGTCGTTTCGCGCCATGTCTCTTCTGAGCACGCACGGTAACTCAGCGCAGCCGCCGGTCGCGCATGGCCTTCAGCAATCAGGTCCGCCTCAACGTTAACTGCTGCGCCCAGAATACGCTTGACCGGATAGCGTCCCGCTTCGATTTGTGGCGCAACATCCTCTATGGCAATGGCGACGTTCGGCTCCGACGCTGCCGCAATCGGCTCCGCTTGCGTTCCGGGCTCCGCTGTCGTCAGCTCGAACCAGCGCAGTTCGCCGGGTTCGAGCGCGATTTCGCTGTCGGCACCGAGCGGCTGAGGTGTGCGTCCGGGAGTAAGCTCACGGGCCTGTGCCGTGCGCGCATCGAGACGCGCAAACAGCTCACCCGCATGCACTTCGGCATGGCGGGTCGGATCGGGATTGAGCGCAAACAGCACCGTCGGCGTAGTGTCTGCGGCAGGCTCCATTGCGAGCACCACCGCCCGCGCGCCGGGCGCGCTCAATCGCCGCACACGGCCGGGTTCGTTGAATGTCGGCGTATCGCGCTTCAGGGCATTAATCGCCGCTATGCGTGTCGCGACTTTCGAGTTCCCGGTTACGTTCGGCTCACGTCGGGTCCGGGGAAGCACAACACCCCAGGCCGTGGTTGCGGCAAAACCGTAACGGAATCGAGCGCGCCGTTCGGATTCTTCGACCGGAGCGTCGGGGGGGGCGGCAAGCGCAATTGTTGGTGCGAGGCGGCGCAGCCGGGCTTCCTGCTCAAGAAACCACACGGCATGAAAATCCCACCAGCAGGCGCTGGAGAAAAACGCATCAAAGCCCACTGACGCAAGCGCTTCACTCGCCTCGATTGGGGCGCCGAGCGTGTCAGCCCAGAAGAGCGCCGCAGGCTCCTTGCGGCGTGCTCCGCTCAGCACGCCCCGCCAGGTTTGTGGCGACATGCGGTGCGCTGCCCTGCAAATGAGGGCATCGAATCCACAGGCCAGCCAGCCTTCGGCAATACCCGCCCAGAACGTGGTCAGCGCCGAGCCTGCGGGTCCATCGAAATCGCAGGCTGCGAGCGTGGCAGCAAGTTGGGGATCGCCCATGCCATCGGGAATGCCCGGAGTACCGTCGGGACCGGCCACGAACCACTGCGGCTGCTTTTTGATTAACGCACTGGTGCGCGCCACGCAAGCGGGCGCGAAATCCATGACAAGCTTCAGGTGCTGTGCATGGGCGGCGGCGACAAATTTCTCGAGTGCAGCCGGAGCCTTGCTGCCGGGAGCCAGTTCTCGAGCGAGTTTGCCCGGTGCGCTGACGGCACAGCGATGAGTGCCGGCCTCGCGTGGCTGCAATCCATCGAGCCACAGCCAATCGCAGCCGAGATTTTGCGCCTGCTCCAGCCATTCGCCCCAGTCCGCGATCGGGCCGGCGTGGCGGGCACACAGATGAAAAACCCGTGGCCCTGAAGATACATTGTTGCGCGCATTCACTACTCCACTATAACGAATCGCACTCTGAATCACCGCGTATATCGGCGATGCAGAGCGTGTCTTCGTGCAATTCGCCCCGATGTCATCGTCGGGCAAAGCGTTACGCTAGCGGCAGATCGAAGGCGACCTCGGTTCCTTTACTCGGGCGGCTGGACAGGACGAGCCTTGAGCCGTGGAGTTCGGCGACTTCGTTGGCAATGGAAAGTCCCAGGCCGGACCCCGAACCTGAAGCACGACTACGCGCCGCGCGGTAGAAACGCTGGGCAACGAGCGCCAGTTCTTGCTCGGCGATGCCGTAGCCAGTGTCGACGACGACGATCCGCACGCGCCCGCCCGCAAGCGATAGACGCACATCGACACGTCCACCGTGCGGCGTGTTGGCCAGCGCGTTGTCAATCAGGTTCGCGAGCGCCCGTTCTACCAGCCCCACATCGGCTCGCACCGCCGGCAGGTCCGGGTCGTAATCGGCACCGAGCTGGATGCCCAGGGTCTCCGCTGCCGGTTTAAACTTGACGATGAGATCCTGCGCCAGTTCGGCGGGCGAGAATGGTTCGAAGTTGGGCGCGAGCTGGCGTGCATCGAGTCGCGAGAGCAGTGAGAGTTGGCCGATGAGTCGTTCGAGCTGCACCGTGTTGTTAAGGATCGCGTCGAAACATTCACGCCGTTCTGCGTCGGACAACGCCCGTCCGGCCAGGCGTTCGGTGTAGCCGCGCAACGAAGTCAGCGGCGTGCGCAAATCGTGCGTGACATTGGCGACGAGTTCACGACGCGTGGCATCGGTCTGTTCCAATGCCTCGACCTGGGCCTGAATGGTGGTTGCCATTTCATCGAAAGCCTGCCCGAGCTGGCCGATCTCGTCGCGGGCCGCATCGCCCACACGCTCGCCGTGTTCGCCTGCCTTGAAACGCCGCACAGTGGCAGTGAGGCGGCTGAAACGGCGGGTCATCAACGCGAACAAGAGCAGCCCTATAACGGCGGCAAAAACCACCGCGATGGCCAGCGTCATCACCCCGGTGCGCACGAAGTAGCCGCTCTGCAGCATGCTCGCTTCGGAGGCATAGGGCATGCCACGCAGAATGACGTAGAGATAACCGTGCGCGTAGCGGCCGTTGACGGCGGGGCCCAGTTCGACCGGCGCCACCGAGAAAATCTTGCGAGCTTCGGTTCCGCTCGGATCGTCACCGCGTATCGGCAACGGCCGGTCGCCGGAGAGGAAGGCCTTGAGCGGTGCGATCGTCACCTGATGGCGGGCCAGCGGCCGCTTGCCCATGAGGTAGGCCACAAGGTCGCCGCGCGCATTGAGCACGTAGAGTTCGAGCGAAGGGTTGATGGTTTGCAGGCGGCGGGCCACGGCCGTTACGGCCGGCGTCTTTGCGCCTTTCTTCAGGGCGGGGCCCAGTTCCTGTGCGAGGTTCGCGGCGAGATTATGCTGGAGCTTCTGCGTCAATTCCTCGACGAAGCGCTGCGAATTGTTGGTGGTGATCCACACGCTCAGCCCACCGAACACGAGCAGGAGCAGCAGATACACCGCCGCAATGCGTCCATAGAGACTGTTTAATTTCACAGTTCTTCGGGTTCGGCAAACCGATAGCCTACGCCCCACACCGTCTGAATGAAACGCGGCTTGTTGGCATCCGCCTCGATCTTGTTGCGCAGGCGGTTGATGTGCGTGTTGACGGTGTGATCGTAGCCCTCGAATTCTGCGCCCCACACCGCATCCAGCAGATCGCCGCGGCTGAAGGCGCGTCCGGGATGACGGCAGAACAGCAGCAAGAGATCGAATTCCTTGGCGGTCAGCACCACCGCCCGCCCGCTTATGCTGGCCTTGCGCTTGTCCGGGTTCATGGTCAACGGCCCGCAGCGGAGCGTCGCCTCGGCAGGCGGTGATTCCTGCCCGCGCAGGCGCCGCCGGAGCAGCGCCTGCACACGGGCGGCCAGCTCGGCCGCGTGAAACGGCTTGGTGAGGTAGTCATCGGCGCCGACTTCCAGGCCGAGCACCACGTCGTGCTTGTCGGCCCGGGCGGTCAGCATCAGAATCGGCGTCTGGTGATTGTCGGCACGGATGCCGCGGCACACGTCCAGCCCATCCATGCCCGGCAGCATCAGATCGAGAACCAGCAGATCGAACGTGCCCGCCTGAAAGCGATCCAGTCCAGCGCGGCCGTCCGCGACCCACTCCACTTCATGGCCCGCCTCGCGAAGCTGGGTCGAGACCAGCCGGGCGATCTGCGGATCGTCCTCGATCAACAGAATCGCCGCGGCGGTCATGGTGTGCGATTAACTCCCGACTCAACCGCCGTTGTGCGGTGGCTCATAGGTGCCGAAGGTGAACGAGTACAAACGCACACCGGCGGGCACCATGAAGCGGATCGTGTGCCGCCCGTAGGGTGCACGGTTGGCGATCGGCCAGTATAGGCGCGGCTCGGTCACGGTGATGAAAGTCTTGCCGTCGGAGACTGTCATGTCGCGACCGCGAAAGGCCGGCGGCACGGGTTTGCCGTCGAGCGTGACCTCAACCTTTTTCGCGCCACCCGCGGTGTCGAGCACGGCATAGGGCGCCTGCGCTCTGTAGTTCAAGCCAATGCTTCCCGCACTGACGCTTTGATCGTAGTCGGTGGAGCCTTTCCATTGCCCGCCAAGGTAGATGCGGTTCTTGTCCAATTTCGCCGGCAGATGGAAATCGGTCGTTTTACCGGCTTCGGGCTGCTGGTCGTTGCCGAGCGGCTTGCGCAGAAATCCCGGCCCGGCATACAGCTCCGGGGTCTGACTCTGATCGGAAGAAGGAATCAGGTCGAGCTTCGGGCGGAGCGGCGCATCCGGCGGCAGATTGGTGTGCCCGGCCTTGATGAGCTGCTGGCGGATTACCTGTTCCTCGTGCGCGTAATCGCCTTCGCCAAACTTGTGATACACAATCTGTCCCTTGGGGTTGATCAGGTATTTCCCGGGCCAGAAGTGGTTGCCGAAGTTGCTCCAGACCTTCATGTCGGCATCCATCAGGATGGGGTAGGTCAGGCCTTCGCGGTTAACACCGATCAGCACGTTCTTCGGCACGCCTTCGATCTGGAATTCCGGACTTGCCACACCGATGATCACCAGGCCGTGGTTCTTGTAACGCTGCCAGTACACTTCGTCGAAGGGGTTGGCGCGGATGCAGTTGATGCAGGTGTAGGTCCAGAAGTCGACCAGGATGACGTGCCCCGACTTCTCGAGTTTTTTCAGATCGAGCGGCTTGGAGTTGATCCAGCCACCTTCACTCGGCACCTGCCCAATGCTGTTTACCGTCTGCGTACGGTTGGAGAATATCTGCTGCGGCATGCCCTGGCTTTTCTGCGTATCCGCAGTCGACTGCTTGTCGCTGCCACCCAACAAGCTCTTCGGCGCCGATGTGCTGCCTGTTATCGGCATCAGAAAGTAGCGCACCACGGGCACCTTGGTATAGGCTACGGCCCCGACAGCTATCAATACGGCTATAACAACCGCGCTAATGATTCCTATGCGTTTCATTTCACACCTCTGTGTTTCAGTTTAGCGTTTAGTGACTTTTACCGGGCCCAGCGCCAGGCTGGCTATCCCCAGAATATGCCGGCTGGTCGCGCCCTGCACGAAAACCACCGCATGCAGATGACTCTTGTGCCAACCGGGCGCCAGCGTCACGGTCGGATCCGCGCTGTAATCGCCTGCGGCATTGACGCTCACCTGTCCGATGCGCTCGAGACGACGCACCACTGCATCGTGCACTAGCCGCCGCCCGTCGTTCTCGCCCGCCGTAACGCGGTCCGCAAGATCGTCCTCGGTCACCGCGAGCCACACCTCGGCCATCTTGTCGGCCGAGTCCGCGGGAAGCTGCTGCATTGCTATCCGCAAACCCACCGTGTTCGCCTGTGTATACGTGCGAGTCAGGGAAATGGTTGCAAGTCGTGCCGTAGCCGCCGCGGCAATCGCCGCATGCGCGCGCCCCGCTTCGCTGCCGACAAAGCCGACGCGGCCATCGACCACCATCTGCGGCGTGTAGGCGGAGCTTTCATGCATGGCCGCCGCGTACTGGTATTGGCGACGGGTAAATTGCGCCGCCGAATACGGATCGCGCCAGCCCAGGCCGTTCCAGTAATCCACATGCTCTTCGAGTGCGATGACTTCAACGCCCGCGATGGGCTGGGACGTGACCAGACTTCGCAACAACGCATCCGCCGGCGGGCACGAAGAACAGCCCTCGGAAGTAAACAATTCCACCAGCACCGGCTGCGCGGCCTGTGCGGTTTGCATACCGGCGCCGGCCACCACAAAAGCAGTCAGTATTGACGCAGCAGTTTTTGCGAATGAAGCGGCGTGCATGACCCACCTCGGCACAACGGTCTTTCCCGACCAACGCCCAAAGCATAGACCGCCCGCCAGCACGAGTCATCACGAAAAGATCACCGGACAAGTCCGTAGGTTGGGCTGAACGCGGTGATGCCCAACGCGGCGTTGGGTTTTGTGCGCTGCGCGCAATGCGTTTGACTGGGTCCCCGCTTTCGCGGGAACGACGGAATAAGGTGGGAGCGCTGGCGTCTTGCCGGTTTAACCGTGCTGCGTCGCGGCGGTGGGTGCGGTGGCGGCGGGGGTGGGTTTGTATTGGGCGTATTTTTTGAGGAGCGCCTGGAAGCGCGGGTCGTGGCGGATCGGATCCCAGGCCGGGTCGAGCCACAGCAGCACAGGCGAGTAGTAGTCGCCGATGCCGGGGCTGGCGAGTGCCTTGGCGAGCAGCGGCACGGCGAGGTCGGGGCGGTGGGCCTCGGCGTAGAGGCTGGCGTTGTACTCCATCTGCGTCGGGCCATTGAAGTGATCGTGGGCGCGGGTGATGAGCGCCTGCGAGTGGGTGATCGCGGCCAGGC
>JBOHZI010000074.1:0-9784 GCA_050738295.1 Gammaproteobacteria bacterium | reverse complement strand
GCGTGATCCGGCGCCTGCTCGCTGATGGCAACCAGGGTACGGTGGAGATCGAAGAAGTCGATGCTGCGTTCGCCGCGAATTTGCCGCGGACACCGCAGGTAGGCGAGGACTTGCTGTCTTTGCCTTATCGTGAGGCGCTCGAGCGTTTTGAGCGCTCTTATTTGAGTGCCCAGCTCAAACTGGCTGACGGCCGTGTGGCCGGTTTGGCCGAGCGGGTCGGGTTGGAGCGCACGCATTTGTACCGCAAGCTCAAAAGTCTGGGGATCGACTTGTCAGCCGGGGATGGGGAGTGAATCTGGGCGTCATCGCTGCGGGCGTGGCCTGCGCCGCGGTCACGCTGGGTCTGGCGTTGCTTGGTTTTCGGCTCGTGCGGCAGCGTCCACCACAACTTGCAGGCTGGCTGCACCCGTTGTTCGGCCTCACGGCCGTCGGATTGGCCTATGCCGCGAGTGTGCTGTGGCAGGGGCCGCGCAGTCTTCCATTTGATGCGGGCGCCCTGGTGTTGACTCTGGCATTTGTCGGGGGCTGTCTGCTCTTCGCGCTGCGCCTGACGCGTTTGCCGCGCCCGCTATTCGTCATTCTTATACACGGTGCGGCTGCGACTCTGGGCTGCGTTCTGCTCATGGTCGGGCTGCTGCAATAAGTCGGGACTGGCGGGCTTGGGAGCGCGACTTGTTACGCGACAGTGCAGCACTCAGAGAAGCCTATCGCGCAGCAAGCCGCTCTCTGTATTCAAGTGTTGACTCGTCTTACGATCTAGTGCACGAGGTTGTTGAGGTCGAAGATCGGCAGCAGGATGGCGAGCACGATAAAGAGTACGGCGGCGCCCATAAGCAGAATCATCACCGGTTCGAGTATGGCCATCAGGCCCGCGACGAGTCCCGAGAATTCGCGTTCCTGGTTGATAGCGGCGCGGTCGAGCATTTTATCCAGCGTGCCGGACTGTTCGCCGCTGGCAATCAGGTGGATCGTCATCGGCGGGAACAGTTTGCGCTGCGCGAGTGCGCGGTTGATAGCGGCGCCTTCGCGAACGCGGTCGGCGGCTTCGGTGACGGCTTCGTGCATGGGGATGTTGTTGACCACATCACCCGCAATGCGCATGGCATCGAGCACCGGTACACCGCTGCCGGCCAGGATGGACAGCGTGCGCGTGAAGCGCGCCGTGTTGAGGCCGCGCACCAGGCGGCCGACAAGTGGTGCGTAGAGCAACCAGGCGTGGAAACGGCGGCGCGGGCCGGGCCGTTTCAGCGTCTGATGTATGGTGACGATCAGGGCCAGCAAGCCGAGCAGAACGAGCCACCACCATTGACGCAGCCCCTGCGAGACTGCGATCAGGATGCGTGTGAGCAGTGGTAACTGATGGTGGAGGTTCACGAACACCTGGGTGACTTGCGGCACTACATAGGTCATAAGCCCGATCACGATGCAGGTGGCGACCAGGGTTAGCAGGATGGGATAAATCAGTGCCAGCGCCAGTTTCTGGCTGAGGTCCTGGCGGCTTTCGGAAAAATCGGCGAGGCGTTCGAGTACGGCATCGAGATGGCCGGTCTGTTCGCCAGCGGTCACCGTGGCGCGGAAAATTTCCGGGAACACATGCGGAAATTCGCTGAGCGCATGGGCCAGCGTATGGCCTTCCATGACCTTGCCGCGTACCGCCATGAGCATGCTTTGCAGACGCGGTTTTTCATTCTGTTCGGCCGCTGCGGTGAGTGCCAGTTCTACCGGCATACCTGAAGAGACCAGTGTGGCGAGTTGGCGCGTAATCAGCGCCAGATCCGATGAGCTGATACCGCGGCGTACGCTGAATCCTCTGCGCCCGCGCCGTTTTTCGCGTTCGGCCGCCGTTTCCACTGCCAGCGGGATCATGCCCTGTTCGCGTAGTTTCTGGCGAACCAGGCGTGCGGTGTCGCCTTCCACGACACCTTTTTTTTCGCGTCCCGCCCGATCGAGCGCGGTATATTCGAAGGCGCCCATCAGTATGCGGGACTGGGGACTAGGGACAGGGGACTGGAAAAAATACGGATAACACTCAAGCCTCGGGAATCAAGGCCAGTCCCAAGTCCCCAGTCCCCAGTCCCGAGCGAATTAATCTTCCCGCGTGACACGCAATACTTCCTCGATGCTGGTTTCGCCGGCCAGTATGCGCTCGCAGCCGTGCGCACGAATGCTCGGCGTCTTGGTGCGCGCATATGATTCCAGGTCCTGTTCGCTGGTGCGGTCGTGAATGAAACGGCGCATTTTCTCGTCGATGGCGACAAGTTCGTAAATACCGGTACGCCCTCGGTAGCCCGTGTCGTTGCACAGCGCGCAGCCGCCGGGATGATAGAAGGTGATCTCGGCGTCGGGGTCGAGGTTGAACAATTTGCGTTCGGCGGCGTCGGGTGAATAGGGTGTGCGGCATTCGGGGCAGAGCAGGCGTACCAGGCGCTGGGCGAGCAGGCCGATCAGGCTGGATGAGAGCAGGAACGGTTCCACGCCCATGTCGTCGAGGCGCGTGATCGCGCCAACAGCGGTGTTGGTATGCAGGGTGGAGAGCACCAGATGCCCCGTGAGCGAGGCCTGTACGGCCGTTTCCGCGGTTTCCAGGTCGCGGATTTCGCCGATCATCACCACATCCGGATCCTGGCGCAGGATAGCGCGCAGGCCGCGAGCAAAGGTCATCTGCACACGCGTGTTGACCTGGGTTTGGCCGATACCGTCGAGGTGATATTCGACCGGGTCCTCCACCGTCATGATGTTGCGCACCGTGCTGTTCAATTCGGTGAGCGCGGCATACAGCGTGGTGGTTTTGCCCGAGCCCGTGGGGCCGGTGACGAGCAGAATGCCGTGCGGTTTGGCGATCAGGCTTTCGAGCAGCTTGCGCGTGTTATCGGGCATGCCGAGGCGCGAGAGATACAGCCGTCCGGCCTGTTTGTCGAGCAGGCGCATGACCACTCGCTCGCCGTGGCCGCAGGGTATGGTGGAGACACGTACGTCTACGGCGCGACCGGCGATCTTGATCGAGATGCGCCCGTCCTGCGGCAGGCGCTTTTCGGCGATGTCGAGTCGTGCCATGACTTTTACGCGCGAGACGACCAGCGGCGCAACTGCACGGCGGGACTTCAGTACTTCGCGCAGCACGCCATCGACGCGCATGCGCACCACAAGATGATCCTCGAAGGGTTCGATGTGGATGTCGGAGGCGTTTTCGCGCACCGCTTCGGTCAAGAGCACATTGATCAGGCGGATGATGGGCGCATCGTCTTCGGCTTCGAGCAGATCTTCCGGCTCGGGCAACTGGTTGGCGACACTGGACAGATCGGTGTGCGCCTCCAGTTCCTCGAATCCCTCGATGGTCTGGTGTTCCTCGTAACTTTCCTGTAGCAGGCGCTCGAAATCTTCCGCGGGCACGGTTTCTACGTGCAGGGGGCGGGCGAGCCGGCGACGCAGTTCGATCAGGCCCGCCGCCGGCGCACCTTTACGCGCGATGACACGGGCTTCGCCGGGTTTCAGTTCGCGTACCACGACGCCGTGACGGCGCGCAAAACCGTAGGGGATGTGCGCCGCGGTTTCCGGCGACCGTTCCTCGGCACTCAGGCTTTCAGCGGTGCTGGCCATGGTTCGTTCCGGCATGGGTGGCGGCGGGTGCGGGCAGAATCAGGGTGGCCGTTTCCGGTGCTGCGACGCTGCCGCTGGTCGGGGTATTCAGTGCGGGCATCACGGGCGGCTTGACGCCGGGCAATAATGGAATCGAGTCGCCGCGTCCCATCTCCAGTTGTCGAATCTGGTTATAGCGCGGGGTGGTGACCGAATCGGTGTCGTCCGCATTGCGCAGGATCGTCGGGCGCAGGAAGATCATCAGATTCTCACGCGTTTTCTCTGACGAACGATAACGAAACAGATTGCCGAGCAGGGGAATGTCGCCGAGCAACGGGACTTTCTCCTTGGATAGGGTGGACTGGTCACTGATAAGTCCGCCGAGTACGAGTATCTGCTTGTCCTTGGCGATGATGGTCGTTTTCACTTCGCGGTTGTTGGTGGACGGTTCGGTCGTGCCCGGCTGTGTCGTACCCAGCGTGTCGTCCTTGGCGTCTATGTTGAGGGTTACCGAGTTGCCGCCATAGTTGATCTGCGGCTTGATTTTGAGATTGATCCCGAGTTGTGTGCGATTGACCGTCTGGAACGGATTGATGACATTGGCGCCAGATGAGTTTGCCCCGGTGGTATTCGTATATTGCCCGCTCACAAACGGCACCTTCTGACCGGAGACAAGCGTTGCCGTCTTGTTGTTCAGGGTCACCAGCGAAGGCGTAGACAAAATGTTGGCAGAACTGTCGCTGGCGAGTGCGTTAAGCAGGGCAACGAAGCTCGTGCCGTTCGAGACAATATGACCTACGCCGAACAAAGCCCCATCGGGTAGGGTAGGCACGGTGGGCAAGGTTGTACCGGATGTGCCGCCACCGGCAATGCTTTCAGCCAATTGAGCGAGCGAGCCGAGGCCACCGGGAAAATTGGTGATTCCAGCGGCACCGGAAGATAGTGCACCCCAGCTGATGCCGAGCTGTGCCGATTCGTCCGAGGAAAGTTCCGCGATGATGCCCTGCACCAGCACCTGCGCCTGACGTACATCGAGGCTTTTCACGAGTTGGTTTATTTGGCTCATGCTCTTTGGCGGCGCGGTCACGATCAGTGCATTGAGTGCGGTGTCGGCGCTGACGGCCAGAGTCGGCTCCGTTCCGGCGCCTTTGGCTGCCTTGTTTTCCTGAGCCTTGGATTTAACGAAATCCTGCAATATTTTGGCGAGGGCACTCGATTGTGCATAGTGCAGAAAGAGCACCTGGGTGTCACCGGTTTTCCCTGTGGGCTCGTCGAGCTGGCTGACCAATGCCTTGACCTGTAATTGTTGCGCCGGGCTGCCGGAGACAAGGATCGAATTGGTGCGCGGATCGGCGGCAAGCTTCATCGGCAACTGGCCCTGGCTGCTGCCGCCCTGCAGCATGCTGGTCAGCACCTGACTGATGGCGACGGCCGAGGCGTATTTCAGTTGAATCAGCGAGAAATTGGCGCCGATGGGTTGATCGAGCTCGCCTGCGAGCCGCATGATGCGGCGCACGTTATCGACACGCCCCGAAATAATGAGCATGTTGGAGGGGGCGTAGGCGGCCAGTTGGGCCTGGATCGACATCAACGGGCGCAGCGCGGGCACGAGCTGGGCTACGGTGACGCTGTGCAATTGCACCACCCGGGTCACCATCGCGTCGCCGGGGGCATTGGCCTGGCTCGGGTTGACCCCGGGGCTTTGCCGGCCTTCGATGGCCGGTACGATCTTCCAGGTGTCGTTGCCGCTCGGGATCGCGGCCAGTCCGTGCACGTTGAGGACGGACAGAAACACCGAAAACAGCGCATCGGCGGAAATGGGCCTGGCCGAGATGACGGTGACTCGACCTTGCGCACGAGGGTCGACGATGAAATTCTTGCCTGTGATGCTGCTGACCAGTTGCGCTACTTCACGGATGTCGGCGTCCTTAAGGTTGAGTGTGATCTGCGAACCCTTGGCCTGTGTGTTGCCGGAAGTGGCGGAGGTATGGGAAGGCGACGGTGCGGCCATGGCGTTCGAAACGCTGACCAGGAACACGGAGCCAAAAAACAGAGAGCGAAGCATTTAACCCCCGGGAAGGTGTAGGGTGATGTGAACGGGGTTGCCGTGACGTTCTACCTCAAGCTGCACACTACCATGCGCGTGACTCAACTGTGCCATCGCCTTCATGGCGCCGGTTTCGCTGTCGAGCGAAACACCATTGACCTGGGTCACCACGTCCCCCGGCTTGAGTCCGGATTGTTGAAACAATGCCGGTTGCTTGCCGGGATACACGCGATAGCCGACAAGTTTGCCATTGGCCGAGTAGGGGCGCATGCGCATGTAGGTCGACAGGCCTTGAGGATGCTTTTCGATCTGCTCACGCAGATGCTGAGAAATTGGCAACGTGGATTGATTTGGCTGGGGTGCAATACCAGTACCGTTTCCAAATTGCATATGAACGGCCAGAATCGAGGTGCCGGGTTGGGGCAGGGACAAGGATTCCAGCCGGCCGTCGTGGGCGATGACAACCCGGTCGGCGAATATGCCGTGCACTACCGCGCCGCCTGGCAGCGAGGCGCCCATCGCATACGTGTGTTGATCCCGGTTGCTGCCGTTGGCGATGATCGCCTGCGAGGGGAAGTTCTGCCCGCCCGCGGCGACTCCGAGCAGGGTGAGGTCGAGCGAGGTCTTGGGTGCGTTCCTTACGGCTGCGTTGGGGGTGGGGGCGTTGGCAGTGCCGAACAGATGAGCTGCGGTGATGCGCGCAACCAGATTGTCGGCACCCGGGGCGTTTCCGGTGCCGACGTTGCCCGACGCAGTAGCTGTGGAGCCGCTGATGCCGGGTGGCGCGGCAAATTCCCAGCTCAGGCGCGCGGCAAACCAGGCGACAAGCACCACCAGGGCCAGGAAAACCAGGAAGGGCAGCCGGCGCCCGCCCAGGCGGGCGGACAACGCAGGCAGCGTGCGTTCGAGGGTTGCCTGGAATGAGTTGAACGAGGATTGGGGCATGTTCAGGCGGAGTACAAAGCGGCGTCCGGGCTCATTACGATGAATCTAGCCTTGTGAGTTTACGGGGGTTTGACCTTGGGCTCAAGGGTTTTATCCCACATCGTTTACTAACCCGAACGTTAGTAGCGCGACACTCAGAGTCCCGGAGCGGTTCGCCGGCAAGGCGCGTTTGCGTAGGCGTAGTCATTCTACGGCAAGCGGACGCAACACCGCTGGGGTGCCGCTCCGGGACTCCCTGCGGGCGGGTTCGGATCGGGCCGCCTGCGGCGTTGCGCGGGCTTGAAAGGGGATCACCCTTCCGGCGCCCACGCGCCTTGCATCCAACCCGATCCGAACCTGCTGAGCGTCGTGCTACTAGCGTTCGGGTTAGTCCCTTGCTTCATGGGCTACAATCTAATGTATGTCCGATTCCGAGTCATTTCGCCGTCGCGTGGCCATGATGGCTGCACAGACGGATTTGCGTGCCGCGGCCGGCGCTGACAAGACGCGCGAAGCCGAACACGGGCCCAATGTAGCAGCCCAGGAGGCGGAGCCCGTAGTCAAGCGCCCGCCACTGTTCAAGGTGGTCATCGTCAACGACGACTACACGCCGATGGAGTTCGTGGTCGAGGTGCTGCAGACGATTTTTCGCATCGACCGCAACAAGGCGGTGCAGATCATGCTCTACGTGCACACCCGCGGCAAGGGCGTGGCCGGCATTTTCACCTACGAGATTGCCGAGACCAAGGCAGCCCAGGTCAATGAGTATGCGCGTCAGCACCAGCATCCACTATTGTGTACACTCGAAGAGGCGTGAAGGAGGTCGGCCATGCTTAGCAAGGAACTCGAATTCTGCCTGAACAGCGCCTTCAAGGAAGCGCGCGATACACGTCAGGAATTCATTACCGTCGAGCATCTGTTGCTCGCGCTGCTCGACGTGCCGGCCGTAGTGGAAACGCTCCAGGCCTGCGGCGCCGTGCTCGACGAGTTGCGCAACGATCTTACCGGTTACATCGACAAGACCACGCCGCGCATCGGCAAGCAGACGGCGGTGGACGTGCAGCCCACGCTCGGTTTCCAGCGCGTGTTGCAGCGCGCGGTTTTCCACGTGCAGTCTTCGGGGGAAAAGGAAGTTTCGGCGCTCAATGTGCTGGTGGCCGTGTTCAGCGAAAAGGATTCCCACGCGGCGTATCTGCTCAAGCAGCAGGAAGTATCGCGCCTCGATGTGTTGAATTACGTCTCCCACGGTATCGGTCGGCCCGAGGAGTCCGAAGAGCCCGAGGCCGAAACTGCGAACGGCGCCAAGGAAGAGAAAAAGGAACCGACCGCGCTGGAGCAATACACGCGCAATCTGAATCAGTTGGCGCGCGCCGGCAAGATCGATCCGCTGGTCGGGCGCGAAATCGAATTGCAGCGCACGTTGCAGATTCTGTGTCGGCGGCGCAAGAACAATCCGCTGTTCGTGGGCGAGGCGGGCGTTGGCAAGACCGCGCTGGCCGAAGGCCTGGCGCTGCGAATCGTGGACGGCAAGGTGCCCGAAATTCTCGCCGACGCCGTCGTCTACTCGCTGGATCTCGGTGCGCTGGTGGCGGGCACCAAGTACCGCGGCGATTTCGAAAAGCGCCTGAAGGGTGTGCTTGCGGAATTGAGCGAGAAGGAAGGCTCGGTGCTTTTCATCGACGAAATTCATACCGTGATCGGCGCCGGTGCGGCTTCAGGCGGCGTGATGGATGCGTCCAACCTGATCAAGCCCATACTTGCTTCCGGTGAGTTGAAGTGCATCGGCTCGACGACCTACCAGGAATTTCGCGGCATCTTCGAAAAGGATCGTGCGCTGGCACGGCGCTTTCAGAAAATCGACATCGTCGAGCCCAGCGTGGAAGAAACCATCGAAATACTCGACGGCCTCAAGACCCGTTTCGAAGAACATCACGGCGTGAAATTCCCGAAGAAAAGTCTGCGCGCGGCGGCCGAGCTGGGTGCGCGCTACATCAGCGACCGGCGCCTGCCCGACAAGGCCATCGACATCATCGACGAGGCGGGCGCGGAAATGCGCCTGCGCCCGACGGCCAAACGCCGCAAGACCGTGAGCGTGGAAGATGTGGAACAGATCGTGGCGCGCATGGCGCGCATTCCGCCGAAACACGTCTCGCATTCCGACCGCGATGCGCTGCGCACGCTGGAACGCGATTTGAATCTGGTGATCTACGGCCAGGACGATGCCGTGAGCCACCTCGCGCAGGCCATCAAGATGGCGCGTTCGGGTCTCGCTCATCCGGAGCGCCCGATCGGTGCCTTCCTGTTCGCCGGCCCCACCGGCGTGGGCAAGACCGAAGTCACCCGTCAGCTCGCGCGACTGCTGGGCATTCCGCTGATCCGCTTCGACATGTCCGAATACATGGAGCGCCATACCGTTTCGCGCCTGATTGGCGCGCCGCCCGGTTACGTCGGTTTCGATCAGGGCGGATTGCTGACCGAAGAGATCATCAAGAACCCGCATGCGGTGCTGCTGCTCGACGAGATCGAGAAAGCGCACCCGGATGTCTACAACCTGCTCTTGCAGGTCATGGACCACGGCGAACTGACCGACAACAACGGGCGCAAG
The DNA here is from genome assembly GCA_050738295.1 of Gammaproteobacteria bacterium. Taxonomy (GTDB): domain Bacteria; phylum Pseudomonadota; class Gammaproteobacteria; order JAKDMP01; family JAKDMP01; genus JBAUSV01. The sequence continues at coordinate 632 of JBOHZI010000074.1, read as the reverse complement.
GCGGACTTCCGCAACATCATTCTGGTGATGACCTCCAATGCCGGAGCGCAGGACATGACCAAACGCACCATGGGCTTTACGCACCTTGATAACAGCCCCGATGTGCAGGAAGCGGTGCGCCGCATCTTTACACCCGAGTTCCGCAACCGGCTCGATTCGGTGATCCAGTTCGGCCACTTGTCGCCGCAGAGCATTCTGCGCATCGTCGACAAATTACTGCTCGAACTGGAGGCGCAACTCGAAGCCAAGGGTGTGCAACTGGATGCCGACGAAGACGCTCGCCACTGGCTCGCCGAGCACGGCTACGACGTGCAGATGGGCGCCCGGCCCATGGCGCGGCTGATCCAGGAGCGCGTCAAGGCGCCGCTCGCCGAAGAGTTGCTGTTCGGCCGTCTGGCCGGGGGCGGACACGTCAACCTGGGTGTCAAGGACGGCGATCTCGCGCTCGACATCGACACGCCCGAAGGCAGCAACAGCCGCAAAGCCAAACCGACCGCCGACGCATAGGGAGCGGTATCCGGGTCAGGGTAGGAGCGAGCTTGCTCGCGATTCCGACATCGCGACGCTCTCATTCCGTCATTCCCGCCCAGGCGGGAGCCGGAGGCCGAAGGCCGGAGACAACATGCGCGCAG
>JBOHZI010000073.1:0-9843 GCA_050738295.1 Gammaproteobacteria bacterium | reverse complement strand
GGCATCCTTCGCCTTGCCGGCATTCAGATCGGCAGACAGTGACTCCAGTTTCGGTGCAGTCTTGTCCCAACTTTCCAGTGCCTCGCGCAAACTTGGTGTAATACCCGTGGCGCGCACGCCACGACTCAAGTCACGGCTGACGACGATCAATGTGCCGTCGGGTCCACCTTCCTTCAAACTACCCAGTTTCATATCTCATCCTTCAATATCTGAAATTCAAATTTGCGTGCAGTCAAACCTGCAACGGCATGAACCGATCCGGGTCAGGACGCGGACGAGGGATCGAAATGCCTCTTGATGCCCTGCCAGCAATTCTGGTAATCGGCCTGGAGCTGCTTCGCCTCTATGGCCTGGCGCGTCGGACAAATCACGCGACGCGTCTCGAACATGAAGGCCATGGTATCGGTAACGTGCTGCGGCTTGGACGTATCGGTGGCAATGGCCTTCTCGTAACTTGCCGCATCCGGCCCATGTCCACTCATGCAATTGTGGAGCGAGGCGCCGCCCGGCACGAAGCCACCGGCCTTGGCATCGTATTCGCCCTGAATCAGGCCCATGAACTCGCTCATGACGTTGCGGTGATACCACGGCGGGCGAAACGTGTGTTCGGCCACCAGCCAACGCGGCGGGAAAATCACGAAGTCCATGTTCGCAGTGCCGGGCGTGTCACTGGGCGAAGTCAGCACGGTGAAAATGGAGGGATCGGGATGGTCGTAGCTGATAGAACCGATGGTGTTGAAACGCGTGAGATCGTATTTGTACGGCGCATTGTTGCCGTGCCACGCCACCACATCAAGCGGCGAATGATCCATCGCCGCCGACCACAGCCGACCCTGGAACTTGGCGATCAGCTCGCACGACGTCGCACTGTCATCATAGGCCGCCACGGGATAGAGGAAGTCGCGCGCGTTGGCCAACGAGTTGGAACCGATGGGACCCAGCTCAGGCACGCGCAGCCCGGCACCGAAGTTCTCGCCCACATAACCTCGCGCTTCTCCATCCAGGAGTTCGACCCGGAAGCGCAAACCGCGCGGAATCACCGCGATTTCCAGCGGCGCAATATCGAGCACGCCCAACTCGGTCGCGATCCGCAACCGTCCCTGCTCCGGGACAATGATCAGCTCGCCATCGGCGCTGTAAAAAAAGCGCTGCTCCATCGAACAGTTGGCCGCATAGATATGGATTCCACAGCCGCTCTGCGTCTCTGCACTGCCGTTACCGGCCAAGGTGAACAAACCGTCCACGAAATCGGTGGGTTTGTCCGGCAGCGGGAACGGATCCCAACGTAACTGATTGGGCGTAGTCGGCTGTTCGTCGAAACGGTTATGGAACCGTCCCTCGTCCAACAGTTTGAACGACCGATGCATCGCCGCCGGACGAATGCGGTACAACCAACTGCGACGATTGAGATGACGCGGCGCGGTAAACGCCGTGCCCGAAAACTGCTCGGTATAGAGGCCGTAAGGCGCCTTCTGCGGCGAGTTCTGCCCAACGGGCAGCGCGCCCGGCAAAGCCTCGGTCGAAAACTCATTCCCGAATCCACTCATGTATTCGAGTGCTTTCATCGTCTCATCTCCTCCTCTTGCTCCCTCTCCCGCCGGGAGAGGGCTGGGGTGAGGGTCCTCGCTCGCGCTACGCTCAAAATCGTCTCCAGCACTGCTTGTGTATCCATCAGTAATCATTGTCCCAAAATCTCAACACCTTCATACCCGCCCGTTCAAGCCGATTCGTGCGCACTGCATCGACTGTTTCATTGTGCTGCGAACCATCCAACTCTACAACCAGTTTCGCCGCCTCGCAGTAGAAATCCAACACATAAGGCGGATGTGGATGTTGGCGCCTGAATTTGAAGCCTCCTAAACGGCCTGCACGCAGGCAGTACCACAATCTTCTTTCTGCGTCCGTGGTCTCCTTGCGAAGCCTTCTGGCATTCGCCTTCGTTATAGAAGGGAGCGGTGTATTCCTGCCTTGCACTAATCTTTTACCCTCACCCCTGCCCCTCTCCCGCCGGGAGAGGGGCAATGAGGTATATAAGGTTTTTTGCAATCAGAGGACGCCGCGCTTCATCTGGTCGCGCTCGATGGATTCGAACAGTGCAGTGAAGTTGCCCTCGCCGAAGCCCTCGTTACCCTTGCGCTGAATGATTTCGAAAAAGATGGGGCCGATGCAGTTCTGGGTGAAAATCTGCAACAGCAGTTTCTTTTTGGTTTCCGAATCGGCGTCGATAAGAATCTTGTTCTTCGCGAGACGCGGCACATCTTCGCCATGGTTGGGAACCCGCTCATCGACCATCTCGAAGTAGGTATCGGGCGTATCGAGAAAATCGACACCGGCCTTGCGCATGGCCTCCACGGTTTCGTATATGGTGTCCGTGAAACACGCGATGTGCTGAATGCCCTCGCCTTTGTACTCGTCGAGATATTCGTTGATTTGCGATTTCGGGTCGTTCGATTCATTGAGCGGAATACGGACCATGCCGTCCGGCGCCGTCATGGCCTTGGAGACCAGACCCGTCTTGGCACCCTTGATATCGAAATAACGGATCTCGCGGAAGTTGAACAAACGCTCGTAGTAGCCGGCCCATTCGGCCATCTTGCCGAAATGCAGGTTGTGCGTCAGATGGTCGATGAAGGTCAGGCCGAATCCTTTGGGCTTGCGCTCCACGCCGGGCAACCACTCGTAATCGGCATCGAACACGTCGCCCCGCTTGCCATAGGTATCGACCAGATACAGCATGCACTCACCAATGCCCTTGATGACCGGCACGTCGATGGCGCGGCTGGCCGCTTTATGGGTTACTTTTTCAGCCCCGTTGCCAAGCGTTGCCTGCAACACCTCATCGGTCGGATGAGAGAAACGAATGGCAAAACCGCACGCACACGGCCCATGTTCGGCCGCAAAATCGACGGCAAAGGAATCGGGTTCCTCGTTGACCAGGAAGCTGCATTCCCCCTGGCGGTACAAGGTGATCTTTTTCGATTTGTGGCGTGCCACGGGCGTGAAACCGAGGCGCGGCAAGAGGTCATGGAGCAACTTCGGATCCGGTGCGGCAAATTCCACGAATTCGAAACCATCCACCCCCATGGGGTTTTCGAAGGTGGTGACCTCCATGCCAAGATTCGGTTGTGCGCTCATATCTATCTCCATTGCGAGTTTCGATAATGTCTCATTTTAACGCTACGGTCAGGATCAGGAGTGATGGAGGTCCGCTGAAAAATTCGGCAAATCGGCAAACTTTCGACCAGACAGCCAATTTAGCGGCTCATCGTCAGCGCACACCGTGCATGAGGCGGGTAATCCGGGGAGACGCAAGCAGGAAAATCACGCCGATCGCCAGGCCAATCCAAAGTAGCCACTCGAAAACGTGCGTGTACCCGGCTATACCCGCGTAATGACCATTGGTGGTCAAGGCGGCAATCTGTCCCGAGATGTCGTAGGACACCGAAACTCCGAAAAACCAGCCGCCCATCGCGAGTGACGCTTCCTCCGGCGCCGCGAGCTTGCCGATCATTGCGTAACCGATCGGCGAAAGTGCGAGCTCGCCGACCGTGGAAAACAGATAGCACAGCGCAAGCGGCCACCAGGCGATGCGCTGATCGGCACCGACGCCGTAACGGTCAGCCAGCACCAACACGCCATAGCCGAGCGCCACCAGCACGAGGCCAATCCCGAACTTGCGCGGCGTGGATGGATTGACGCGATGCTTGTCGAGCCACGGCCAGAGCAGTGATATGGGGATCGCGAGAATGAGGATATAGATCGGGTTGGCGGACTGGAACAGCGTGAAATTCCACTGACCCAGAATAGGTATTGAGCCGCTCCACATTGACCCGACGTAATCGCGTGCGAAAAAGTTGAGCGCACTGGCGCTCAGGAGACTCCACGCCCAGAACGCCACCAGCGCGATGAACAAGATCAGTATCGCAATGTAGCGCTGGCTCTGCACCCGATCGCGCCGCCGCACGCTGCTCATTACAAAATACAGTATCAGCGCCGCCATGAGCACATAGACCACGATGTGCATAATCTCCGGATTCGACAAAAGCAGCGCGCAGGGATAGGTGAGGACGAGGCAGCCGAGAATCACCAGCGTCGAGGAATACTTCCGATAGAAGCGCGCACGCTCATCGGCACCCGGCAAGCGGCGATGCCCGAATTCGAATATCAGCGTGACAAGAACCTGGGCGGCGGCGGCGGCCACGAATCCCCAGCGGAAACCGTAATGCGTACCCACCCAGTCCGCGCAGATGAATGGCGCGATGAACGCGCCCAGGTTGATCGCGAGATAAAACAGGGTATAGCCCGCGTCTCGCTTCGGGTCCTTGTCCGCATAGTTGAGACCGATCAGGACGGTCAACGGAATGTTAAGCCCGGCGCTCAACACGAAAAACGCCAGTCCCAGCATGAATCCGAACTTGGTCGGAGAAGCCATCGCGAGGAGGCCGAGGATCCCGAGCCACAGGGAAATGCGCAACGAACGCACCTTGCCCAACACGTTGTCAGCCACCCAGCCGCCGACAATCGGCGTGGCGTAGAGCAAGGTACCGAAACCCGCAAACAAGAGGTTCGCCTGCTGCAGCGACTGATCGTGCGGTAGATTGCCGAAAAAGGTATCGGCCACGTAGGGCGCAAGAAAGGCGCGGAAGCCGTAAAAGGCAAAGTTGAATCCGACCGTAACGGCGAGCAACATCCACAGCATGCGCGGGTGGCCCCAGAAATTGGCAGATCCCGGGTCGCGAGCCGCGGTGTCTTCTACAGAATGCATGGATCGGTTCCTTGTGTAGGTGAGTTCAAATTATCAGACTCCTATTTCGGTGCGTACATCGATCAATTCCGGGAAACTGCGCAGATCTAATGCCCGGCGAAGAAAATCGACGCCGGAGGAGCCGCCGGTACCCCGCTTGTGTCCGATGATGCGCTCGACCGCGCGCAAATGACGAAAACGCCAACGCTGGAGGTTGACCTCCACATCAACGAGCTTTTCACACATTTCATATTCGTCGAAATAACGGCCGGCCTGCTCGTAGATCGCACGCAACACGGCCGTGACGCCGTCATTGGGCTCATAGGGCTGGGCCACATCCCGTTCCACACACTCCACGGGCACATTGAATCCGTGACGCGCCAGATAGCGCAGAAATTCGTCGTATATTGAGGGCGCACACAGAATTTCTTCCAGCCAGGCATGCACCTTCGCGTCGTGGCGATGCACCTTCAACAGCGCCTGGTCCTTGTTGTTGAGCAGAAACTCCAGCGCCCGATACTGGTAGGACTGAAAGCCCGAAGCACTGTTCAACACCGGGCGAAACTGCAGATATTCATAGGGCGTAAGCGTTTCCAGCACCGACCACTGGTTGATCATCTGCTCCTGAATCTGCTTCACCCGGGCCAGCCCCTTGAAGGCATGGCGCAGATCGTCCCCAGCCACATATCTGCACGCTTGTTGCAATTCGTGGATGATCAATTTCATCCATAATTCAGCCACTTGGTGCTGAATTATAAAAAGATACTCATCATGATGCGGCGGATCCGACAGCGGCTTTTGTGCACCCAACAAGCCGTCCAAACACAGGTAAGCGCCATAGGTCAGCTTGCCCCCCATATCCAGATCCAACCCCCGATCCAATTCTCTGCGATTCATGCACGACGCTCCTGCCACAACCCTTGATGACTGCCGAAAGATAGCACGAGATGCTCTTCCCCGGGCTGCATACGACACCCTCCGGTATAATTGCCCGTTCGGCCCCGAGCCGTATTTATCGTTACTTTTGGAGGTGCCGTGAAAACCCAGGCACGGTTTGAAATCAAATACGAGCAATTGCTTGACGCCGAGGGCAAACCCTGCGTGAAGCAACTGCCGGCTTTTGCCCGCGATCCCGAGGAAATGGTGAAAATGTACCGCGCCATGGCCAAGACGCGCGCATTCGACACACGGGCCATCGCCCTGCAGCGCACCGGCAAGCTGGGCACCTATGCCTCCTGCCTCGGCCACGAAGCCGCGCATGTCGGCATCGGCGCGGCCATGCAGGAAGACGACGTGCTCTGCCCCTCCTACCGCGAATACGGCGCCCAGTTCTGGCGTGGTGTCAAACCGGAAGAAGTCCTGCTGTACTGGGGCGGAGACGAGCGCGGCAACGACTTTTCCGGGCCGCGACAGGATTTCTCCTGGTGCGTGCCGATTGCCACCCAGACGCTCTACGGCGCCGGTGCGGCACTGGCCTTCAAAACACGCAAGGAAAAGCGCGCGGCGGTCGCCATGCTGGGCGATGGCGGCACCTCAGAAGGCGCTTTCTACGAGGCGCTTAACGTTGCCGGCGCCTGGCAACTGCCGATCGTATTCGTTTCGGTCAACAACAAGTGGGCCATTTCGGTGCCGCTGTCCAAGCAGACGCGGGCGGAAACCCTGGCCCAGAAGGCCATCGCCGCCGGCATCACGGGTATACAGGTCGACGGCAACGATATCGTGGCCGTGCGCAAGGTGACCGAGGACGCGCTCAAACGTGCACGCGAAGGCAAGGGCCCGACGCTGATCGAAGCCCTGACCTACCGTCTCTCCGATCACACCACGGCCGACGATGCGCGCCGTTATCGCCCCGATAAGGAAGTGGAAGCCGCGCGCGCGCTTGAGCCCTTGGCTCGAGTCCGTAAGTACCTGGAGTCGATCAAAGCCTGGGATGACAAAAAGGAAAAGGCACTCGCCGAGGAAAACAAGGCTTCCATCGAGGCGGCAGTCAAAGCTTACCTCGACACGCCGCGTCAACCCGTAGGCGCGATGTTCGACTACATGTACGCCGAACTGCCCGAGCAGCTGCGCGAACAGCGCGCACAGGCTGAAGAGATGGAGGGCGGCGCCCATGGCTAAAATTACGATGATCGAGGCCGTAACTCAGGCTCTCGCCTGGGAGTTGGAAAACGACGACTCGGTAGTGGTGTTCGGAGAGGACGTCGGCGCCAATGGCGGGGTTTTTCGCGCCACCGACGGCCTGCAGAAGCGCTTCGGCGAGGAGCGCGTATTCGACACTCCGCTGGCGGAAGCCATGATCGCGGGGCTGTGCGTCGGCGCCGCCGCTCAGGGCCTCAAACCGGTTGGCGAAGTGCAATTCAGCGGTTTCATGTACCCGTCCGTAGACCAGCTGATCAGCCACGCCTCGCGGCTGCGTACCCGTACACGGGGACGCCTGACGTGCCCGATGGTGCTGCGCGCGCCCAGCGGCGGCGGCATTCATGCCCCGGAACATCATTCCGAAAGCATGGAAGCGATGTACGCCCACATCCCCGGCCTGAAGGTGGTGATGCCCTCCTCGCCGCGCCGGGCGTATGGCTTGCTGCTCGCGGCCATTCGCGATCCGGATCCGGTCGTGTTTATGGAGCCCAAGCGCATTTACCGCATCACCAAGCAGGATGTGCTCGATGACGGCGAAGCCCTGCCGCTCGAGACCTGTTTCGTACTGCGTGAAGGCAGCGACGTGACGCTGGTATCGTGGGGTGCAATGATGCACGAAACCCTGAAAACCGCCAGCGAACTGGCGAACGAAGGTATCGACTGCGAAGTCATCGATGTCGCCAGCCTCAATCCGATCGACATGGAAACCATCATCGAATCCGTGGAGCGCACCGGGCGTCTGGTGATCGTCGCCGAAGAGCCTCGTCACTGTGGGGTCGGCGCCGAAATCGCCGCCTCAGTCGCCGAAAAAGCGCTCTATTCGCTGCGCGCGCCCATTGAAAGAGTCAGCGGTTACGACACCGTCATGCCCCTGTTCCGGCTGGAATACGAATACCTGCCGTCCGTATCACGCATCAAGGCTGCGGTGAAACGCAGCATGGAGGCCGAATAATGGCGATCACGACCTTTGAACTACCCGACTTGGGCGAAGGCCTGGCCGATGCCGAAATCGTGACCTGGCACGTCAAGGAAGGCGACAGCATCGAAACCGGCGACCCCTTGGCCGCGGTCGAAACCGCCAAGGCCGTGGTCGATGTCCCCTCGCCCTACACCGGCAGCATTGCCAAACTGTACGCCAAGGAAGGCGATGTGGTGGACGTGCATAGTCCACTGGTGGACTTCAAGACCGAGGGTGGCGACGAATCCGCTGCCAGCACCAAAGGCAAGGCCAGGCAGGAAAAGAAACCCGCCAAGGCACCTGCCGAGAAAGCTGACACGGAAACGGTGCGCGAAGACAGTGGCACGGTCGTCGGCGCCATGCCGACTGCGAGCGAGGATCTTGAGCAGGAGCACATCATCCGCCGCAAATCGAAGTCGAGCGCCCGCCCCAAGGCCGCGCCCACGGCACGCGCCAAGGCCAAGGAACTCGGCGTCGATCTCAGCCAAGTCAGCGCCAGCGGACATCGTGGCCAGATCACGGCCGCGGATGTGGAAAAACACGCAGCCGCGTCCGGTCCCGCCGCCTCGATCCCGTCCACCCGGGCGCCCGCAACGCCCGCCAAGCCGGTGCATTACGGCAAACCCGAACCCATCCGCGGTCCGCGCCGAGCGATGGCGCTGAGCATGAGTCAGGCGCGCGACCAGGTGATGCCGACCAGTCTGTTCGACGATGCCGACATCCATTACTGGCAACCCGGTCAGGACATCACCGCGCGTATCGTGCGGGCACTGGTCGCAGGCTGCCGCGAAGAACCCTGCCTCAATGCCTGGTTCGATGCCGAGCAGATGACACGCACCATCCACAAACAGATCGACCTGGCGCTGGCTGTCGATACCCCGGACGGTCTGATCGTCCCGGTCATCCGTGGCGTCGAGGGCATGAAGGGCGACATCCTGCGTCACGAACTCAACCGGGTCAAACAGGCGACCCGTGAGCGCACGGTCAGCCCGCAGGACATGCAGAACCCCACCATCACGCTGTCGAATTTCGGCATGATGGCCGGGCGCTATGCCAGCCCCGTCATCGTGCCGCCGCAGGTGACCATCGTCGGCACCGGCGGAATTCGTCATGACGTGGTGCCGGTGATGGGCGGAATCGAGGTTCACAAGCGAGTCCCGCTCTCGCTCACCTTCGATCATCGCTCCGTTACCGGCGGTGAAGCCTGCCGCTTTCTCGCGGCCATGATCAAGGATCTGCAACGCCCCTTCTGACCCGATCGGATATCGGAAGTACACACCGGATACCCGTCGAATCTACACCCTAAACCACTCTCGGCGTTACAATGTAACGCTTAACTTCTACGAGCAGCATGCTCCCGAAATGGCAACCAAGAAAGCAGCAAATACCCGCAAGCCGGACGACTTGTTCACCCAAATAGTGACAGCGTCCAAGCAGAGCCCTCATCGCCCCTTCGATACGAGTCTGTGCGAGGATTTCCTCCGTCTCTATTACTCGGACGTCAACATTGAGGATCTGAAGGACTACGCTCCCGAGGATCTCGCCTACGCCGCTTTATCACATCTAACGCTCGGATCCAAGCGCAAGCCCCGGGATATACGGGTCCGTGTCTATAACCCGCAGCCCAAAACTGACGGCTGGCGCAGCCTGCATACCATCATCGAAACAGTCACTGTCGACATGCCGTTTCTGGTCGATTCCATCACCATGGCCGCGCAAAAACATGGTTTGAGCGTGCACCAGACAACACATCCGATCATTGCCGTTCAGCGCAATGACAACACCAGCGAAGCTGAAGCCTTTTCGTCGCAGGGCAGCTTCACGGATAGCGATGAATCCTTCGTGCATCTGGAAGTCGATCGCATTTCGGGTAGCGACAAACTGGAGCGCATCCAACGCGATATAGGGCGTTCACTAAAGGATACCGCGGCCGCCGTACACGACTGGACCGCAATGCGTGACCGAGCTGAAAGCCTGGCCTACGAACTGGACCCTGCCACCT
>JBOHZI010000072.1:0-9889 GCA_050738295.1 Gammaproteobacteria bacterium | reverse complement strand
GTCTCCTGGTGTGATGGGTCGTTTCGTCGAGCCTCGGGGCTGCGCCGAACGCGGCCCCCGGGCTCGATTGAACTGTGGCACGCCCGGGCTGCGGTTGCCTCGCGGGCTAGCGGGAGTTAACGACAATTAGCGGCAGTTGCGTAAAGCGGCCGCCATGGCGCACAATCCGGATGGGGATACGTCATCTCCTGCGAGACGGGAAAAACAACGTGGCCAGGGAAGATCGACGATTAAGAAAACGGGGCGTGCGGGCCTCACGGGCGAGCCTGAGCCAGGCACTCGCCCGAGCCGGACTCAAAACCCAGAGTGCGCTCGCCGAGCGCATGGCCGACCGCGAAGGTCTGGACATACCGCCCAGAGACCTTGTTAGCCGGGTATTCCGCGAAAAGCCGGTGGATCCGCTCTCGCTTGAACGCGTCGCCCGGGCTCTGGAGGTTGAAGCCCATACACTTTATCTGTCCAGTACCGAGGTGTCGACGTACAGCGATCCGGCTGTCGAACCGACGTCAGGTCTCGCCTCGCCCCGCAAGCGGCGGATATTCACGCCGTGGCGCGTGGCCGGCGGCATGCTGGTGATCCTGCTCATAGTGATCGGTGTTTTCTGGAACCTGCCCGCTACCACGCCGCTCGGGTGCGGCATAAGCGAGTTCCTGCATCCGCCCCGGGTCGCCAAGGGACGGCTCGGCATCGTGATCGCCCGCTTCGCGAACGATCCCGCCAATGCCGGGCAGTATTTTCTCGCTAATAACTTCATCTCCGATCCGCGACTCGATCCTTATGTTTCGGTGCTGACGACCTGCCACGTGCTGTCGCTCGACGGATCCGGAGACTTCGGGCTGCGCCGCAATTCAGTGCGCGAACAAGGCCGGGAGCTACTGCGGCGTATCGGCGCCCGGATTCTGCTTTGGGGCCGCGTCGAGGGCAATCGCATCGAGGTTCGATTCATTTCGTCGCGGCAAGGCAGTACACCCGTCACTATCGAAATCGGTGGCCGTCCCGTTCCGGTCGAGGAACGGCGCCTGCAGATTCCCCTGCTGCTCAGCCAGTCGGCAGATTCGCTGCCGGACATCAAGAAGACGGCGCTGGAGCTGATGAGCCTGCAAACGCCGAAAGAGACACAATTGCGAACGCAGGCGATGCGCAGTTATACCAGTTCGATCGATTGGCTACGCGCCTCCATCGTCGGCAGCGAGAATCTGAGACGCTCGATCAATCCTCGCCTCGATCCGCAGCGTTGGGCTGCCGTCAATTCAGACCTTTGCTACAACTACCGATTGCTCGGGGAATATGACGAGAATGTCGCCGAATTCCACTCGGCCGAGACGGCCTGCAACAATGTTTTGAAGGTGCGCCCCAAGGCGCAGTACCCGCGGGATTGGGCGCAGGCCGAGATTAATCTCGCCTCGGTGTACGTTCGGCTACACCTGTTCGCGGCCAACCGCGAGGACTCAATCAAACTGTTGCGCAAGGCTGAGACGTCGCTCCTAGCCGCCGACACCATAGTTCAGCGGCCTTTTGCGCCGCAGTTATGGGCTATCGTGCAACGCAACCTGGGCATCGTGTATATACGGCTTGGCGAACTTGCTACGGATGGCGAATCGGAACGACTTTTCAACAAGGCCATTACACTGACCAAGACTTCACTCGAAGTGCAGAATCCCGCTTTTCAACCCCTGGACTGGGCCATCACCCAACAGAACATCTGCTTGGCACAGCACGAACTAGGCGCACACCACGGCACTGCCGGTATTGAGCAAGTCAAGGAGGCGATCGGTCATTGCCGCGAGGCGCTGCGTTGGCTTTCGCCCGAACAATCGGCACTCGACTGGGCTATGGTGCAGAACAATCTCGCCATCAGCGAGGCAATGCTGGCACAACTGCAGACGGACAAGCCGAACCTGGAAGCGGCGATTGGAGCATTCAAACAGGCACAAACCGTTTACACAAAAAAGGATCTGCCGGTCAAATGGGCCATGGTTGAAACCAATCTCGGTGAGCTCTATTGCCACACGGCCAGGCTGGAGCATGATCGTGCGGCGTTTGAGCAGGCTGTCGCGCATACCGGTGAAGCGCTCGAGGTCTTCACAATCCGGAAAATCTCGCGGTATCGACACTACACTGAACGTCAGATCGCTGCCGTCAAGGCCTGCGCAGCAGGAAATGGGAGTTTGTGCACTTGCGACGGCGGCTAACAGAGTGTCGAAAGAAATGGGCACGGAGATAACCTATAAATAAGATTAGAAATTTACTATAAGTTATTGATTTATATGGTGGGCCGTGAAGGAATCGAACCTTCAACCTTGGGATTAAGAGTCCCCTGCTCTGCCAATTGAGCTAACGGCCCAGCCGATTTCTGCGACGCGGCGCGACCGGCACGCCTCATCTGAAAATGGTGGGGTGGACGATGGGATTCGAACCCACGACCACCGAGGCCACAACCCGGGGCTCTACCTACTGAGCTACGTCCACCATCGTCTTCCAGTGCCTTCCGGCACAGGCCGCGTAGTATAACGAATTCGTGGCCTTTAAGAACAGGCATAACGCAGCCGGCTGCTTTTTCGTGGCGCGCCCGGCAGGATTCGAACCTGCGACCTACGGCTTAGAAGGCCGTTGCTCTATCCGGCTGAGCTACGGGCGCGTGGGCGTAGTTTATCGTCTTGCTGCCCTTTCGTTCCGGGATCCAGACCGGGACCGTAGGTCAATTCGCGGATGTGGCCGATTTCATCGCGGATTTTTGCGGCCTGCTCGAATTCGAGATTGCGGGCGTGTTCGTACATCCGCTTTTCCAGTGCAGTCAGCTTGCGTTCGCGCTCGCGCCCGGACATGCGTTGATACTGGGTGCGCTCCTCGGCCACTTTGGACAACGCACTCACCTTGGTGCCGTGCTCGCCGTAAGCGCCTTCCATGACGTTGCGCACAGCCTTGCGGATGCCCTGTGGCGTAATGCCGTGTTCTTCGTTGTAAATCTGCTGTTTGGCGCGGCGGCGGTCGGTTTCGTCCATCGCGCGCTGCATCGAGCCGGTGATGCGATCGGCATACAGGATCGCTCGCCCGCCCAGGTTGCGGGCCGCGCGGCCGATGGTTTGGATCAACGCACCTTCGGAACGCAGGAAACCTTCCTTGTCGGCATCGAGGATCGCCACCAGCGAGACTTCGGGGATATCCAGTCCTTCACGCAGCAGATTGATGCCGACCAGTGCATCGAATTCGCCCAGACGCAGGTTGCGGATCAGCTCCGAGCGCTCCACCGTGTCGATATCGGAATGCAGATAGCGGGCCCGCGCGCCGTGCTCGTTGAGGTATTCGGTGAGATCCTCGGCCATGCGCTTGGTGAGTGTGGTGATGAGTACACGCTCGGTACGCTCGGCACGGATGCGTACTTCCGAGAGCAGATCCTCGACCTGGTGCGTGGCGGGTCGTACTTCGATTTCCGGATCCACCAGGCCCGTCGGACGCACGATCTGCTCCACCGTCTGATCGGCGTGCTCGCGCTCGTACGGCCCCGGCGTTGCCGAGACGTAGATCGTCTGTGGTGACAGGTGCTCGAATTCCTCGAAATTGAGTGGCCGGTTGTCGAGTGCAGAGGGCAGACGAAACCCGTAGCGCACCAGATTTTCCTTGCGCGAGCGGTCGCCGCGGTACATGCCGTTCAACTGCGGCACGCCGACATGGCTTTCGTCGATGACCAGCAGCGCATCGTCGGCCAGATAATCGAACAGGCAGGGCGGCGGTTCGCCCGCCTTGCGCCCCGAGAGGTGGCGTGAATAGTTCTCGATGCCCGTGCAGTAACCGAGTTCCAGGATCATTTCCAGATCGAAGCGGGTGCGTTGTTCCAGACGCTGCGCCTCGACCAGCTTGCCGGCTTCGCGCAGTTCGGGCAGGCGCTGGGCCAGTTCGTCACGAATCTTGTCCACGGCCGCCATCAGCGTTGCGCGCGGGGTGACGTAGTGCGTACGTGGATACACGGTCAGGCGCGGCACGCGACGCAGCAGTTCGCCGGTCAGCGGATCGAAATAGCCGAGCGATTCGATCTCGTCGTCGAAGAGTTCGATGCGCACGGCCTCGCGTTCGTTCTCGGCGGGAAACACGTCGATGACCTCGCCGCGCACACGATACGTACCGGGGCGAAAATCGATCTCGTTGCGCTTGTACTGCAACTCGGTCAGGCGGCGCAGAATCTCGCGCTGATCGATGCGCTCGCCACGATCCAGATGCAGCACCATTTTCAGGTATAGCGACGGATCGCCCAAGCCGTAAATGGCGGAGACAGTCGCCACCACAATCGCATCTCGGCGCTCGATGATCGCCTTGGTCGCCGACAGGCGCATCTGCTCGATGTGGGAGTTGATCGAAGCGTCCTTTTCAATGTAAGTATCGGACGCTGCCATGTAGGCTTCGGGCTGATAGTAATCGTAGTAGGAAACGAAATACTCCACCGCGCTGTCGGGGAAAAATTCGCGCAGTTCACCATAAAGCTGGGCGGCCAGCGTCTTGTTCGGCGCCAGTATCATGGCCGGGCGCTGCAACTCGGCAATCACGTTGGCAATGGTGAAAGTCTTGCCCGAGCCGGTCACACCGAGCAGAACCTGGCGCGCCAGTCCGTCCTTCAAACCACGGTTCAGCGCGGCGATGGCCTCGGGTTGGTCGCCCGTCGGCTGAAAGTCGGACTGGAGTCGAAAAGGCTGATGCTTGGAGATAATTTCAGACATATTCGGATCATTATAAAGGCGTAGTCCGTGCGCTTCGTTACAATAGATTGCCCTTCCACCCTCTGCCAGGTACCTCTGTGGCGCACGCTTCTCAACGTATTTCCCAACTTCCCGCTTCGCCGACGCTGGCGATCAGCGCCAAGGCCAAGGAACTCGCGGCGGCGGGTCGCGACGTGCTTAACCTTTCGGCCGGCGAGCCGGACTTCAACACCCCGGAATTCATTCGCCGTGCCGCATGCGAAGCGCTGGAACGTGGCGAAACGCGCTACACACCGGCCGATGGTACGGCGGAACTGAAGCAGGCCATTGCCGCCAAATTCAAGCGCGAAAACGGCCTCGTTTACAAGGGCAATGAAATCATTGCCACCAGCGGCGCCAAGCAGGCCTTGTTCAACGCCAGCCTGGCAGCGCTGAATCCCGGCGACGAGGTACTGATTCCGGCACCTTACTGGGTGTCCTACCCGGCGCAGGCACAGCTCGCGGAAGCCACACCCGTGATCCTGCCTTGCCCCGCCGAACAGGGCTTCAAGCTGACACCCGAAGCGCTGGATCAGGCCATCACCGCAAAGACCCGGATGCTTGTGCTCAACAGCCCCGGCAACCCCTCGGGCGCGGTGTATTCGAAAACCGAACTCGCCGCACTGGGCGAGGTGCTGCTCCGGTACGAAAACGTTCTGGTGGCGACCGACGACATATATGAACACCTGATCTACAACCCCGACAGACCATTCGTCAACATCGTCATGGCGACCCCGGCACTACGCGATCGCACGCTGGTCGTCAATGGCGTATCCAAAGCATATGCGATGACCGGCTGGCGTCTCGGCTATGCCGCCGGGCCGGCGTGGCTCGTCGGCGCCATGAAGAAACTGCAGTCGCAGAGCACCTCCAACCCGGCGACCGCTTCGCAGGCCGGTGCCGTGGCAGCACTCAATGGCGACCAAACCTGCGTCGCCGACATGCGCAAGGCCTTTCAAAGTCGGCGCGATCGCTTCGTTGCGGGTCTCAACCGCGTCGCGGGACTGAACTGCATGCCGCCGGATGGCGCTTTTTACGCCTTCGTGGATTGCCGCGAAGCAATTGCCGCCCGCGGCCTGAAGGACGATATCGCCTTTGCCGAATGGCTGCTCGACGGACCGGAACTGGCTGCGGTGCCGGGTTCGGCCTTCGGTACGGACGGGTTCATGCGCTTTTCCTACGCCTGCGACCAGGCCACGCTGGACGCCACTGTCGAACGGCTTGAAAAAGCGCTGAGCTAACTGCCATGGCCAAGAACGATCCCCCCCCAGAACTTGACGAAGCGCTGATGCGCCTGATCGAAACCCGCGAAGTACGCGATCAACGTGATTTACTGCGCGGGTTGAGAAGACTCGGTATCCGCGTCAGTCAGCCCACGCTTTCGCGGCATCTGCGCCAGTTGAATATCGTCAAGCACCAGGGACGCTACGTGGTCGGCGCGGGAAACCCGTTCCGTGCCCCGCCTTACGCCGTACGTCTATCCCCACCCAATCTGTTGGTGCTGAAAACCCAGCCGGCGCGGGCACAACTGCTCGC
This sequence comes from Gammaproteobacteria bacterium, assembly GCA_050738295.1. Classification (GTDB taxonomy): domain Bacteria; phylum Pseudomonadota; class Gammaproteobacteria; order JAKDMP01; family JAKDMP01; genus JBAUSV01. The sequence goes on along the minus strand of JBOHZI010000072.1, from coordinate 3,626 downwards.
AGCCATGATCGACCAGATGCAGCTGCGTGAAATTGCCGGCACCATGGCCGGTGACGATACCGTGATGGTAGCGGTTCAAGACGGCCACTCGCTGGAAGCCACACAAAGCGCACTCAAACAGGCACTGGAACCACTTGGTAACAGGTAAGCCTGGAGTGGTTTTATTCCTGTAACCCAAAAAATGCCTGGGTGGCGTTAAGCGTATGCACGCTCAAAGACTCCGGCGTTTCGTTTCTCGCACGTGCTACTACCATGGCGATATGAGGTAACCACATCGGTTCGTTGCGACGGGTTTTGGGACGCGGTTTCAAATCGCGCGGCAAAAGGTACGGTGCATCGGTTTCCAGCATCAGACGCCCGGCAGGAATGCGCGGCACCGCGTCGAGCAAATGCTGCCCCCGGCGTTCGTCACAAATCCACCCAGTGACCCCGATATAAAACCCACGCTCCAGATAATGTTCAAGCTCGCTCACCTCCCCCGTGAAGCAATGCACTACCGTAGGCGGCAGATGCCCCTCAAATTCATCGAGCACCGCGATAAAGTCGGCGTGCGCATCGCGCTGGTGCAGGAACAGCGGCAGGCCATGCTTAATAGCCAGGCGGATTTGCGCCGCAAAAGCGGTGCGTTGTGCATCGCGAGGCGAAAAATCGCGGAAATAATCGAGCCCACACTCTCCTGCGGCGACCACGTCCGGTGCGGCAAGCAGTGAATCCAGGGCAGCTTCGGTGCCGGCATCGACATCGGTCGCATGATGCGGATGCACACCTACCGTCGCACTCAACACACCAGGCCATTGCGCGGCCAGGGCAATCGCGGCGCGGCTGTGTTCCACATCGGCACCCGTGACGATCATGCGCCCCACACCGGCCGCCTGGGCCCGGGCAATCACAGCCTCACGATCCGCGTCGAAGCTGTCGTGGGTCAGGTTGGCGCCGATGTCTATGAATTCCATTTGACCTTTCCTCCATTGCCTCTGCTAAGCTTCATGCCACTGTCCCGGAGTTGAATAAGGCGATGAGTGAACCGGACTGGACAACCCATATTCTGGCTGGGGCGGCGTGGCGGCGCTTCGGAATCATGGTTCTGCTGGTACCCGTTCTCGGTTGCGTCGGCTTGTTTATTGCCTTCACGGCCCTGTTTCAATTCTTCAGCGTCCTGGCCAGCGGCGAAACCACACCCAGCCTTCGACGTTGCGGAGCGGATCTGAGCGGCTACGCCACGACCATCATCGATTTCCTCACCTACAACTCGGAACATCGTCCGTTTCCGTTCGCTTCGCCGCCCACGAGCAGCAGTATCGCCGCTACGGCCGAAAATAAACCCGCTGGCGCCACGCAGAAAAAGCCAACGGCGCGCAAGGCCAGCCCACGCAAACGGACTACCGCCAAAAAGACGACACGGCGCACTACGTCAACATCGAAAAAGACGAGTACACGCAAAACCACGCCACCACCGGATCAGCCGTCCGACTGAGCGCTGCAATCAGCTGACGAACAAATCGGGTGCCAATGCTGTTCCCGGCTTGACCGCATACCCGGAAAGATCGGTAATGCCGGCCTCGGCCAGTACTTCTTCGTCGATAAAATGATGGCCAGTGCACTCGCGACTCGGGCGCATAAGAATGGCGTGAACCGCGTCCGCCACGATCTCGGGCTTGCGGCACTGCTCGGGCTGCACGACGCCGCCAAGCATTGCCAGCGCCGCGGTCGCAATCACGGTTCGCGGCCACAAGGTGTTAACGGCAATGCCCTGTTCGGCAAATTCCGCCGCCATGCCCAGTGCGCACAGACTCATGCCGTATTTGCTGATCGTGTAAGCCGTGTGGTCGCGGAACCAGCGCGGATTCAGAACCGGCGGTGGCGACATGTTCAGAATGTGCGCATTGTCGGCCTGCTTGAGCCACGGCAGACAGGCTTGCGAGCATATGAAGGTGCCGCGCATATTGACGTTGAACATCAGGTCGAGCCGTTTGGCGGGCGTATCGGCCGTGCCCGCGAGCCAGATGGCGCTCGCATTGTTGACCAGAATATCAATACCGCCAAACTGTTCAGCAGTTTGTTCAGCGGCACGGGCCACGGCGTTCTCGTCGCGAATATCGACCTCCAGCGGCAACGCCTGACCCCCCACTTTTTCCACGGCCTGAGCCGTGGTATGAATCGTGCCCGGCAGCTTGGGATTGGGACGGCTGGTTTTGGCAATGATCGCGATATTGGCGCCATCGCGCGCGGCCCTCTCGGCGATGGCTGCGCCGATCCCGCGGCTGGCGCCGGTTATGAACAGGGTTTTGCCTTTCAGGTCAGCCATAATTTGCTCTCGGGCGAATAAAGTCACAGTATAAGGACTCCCCCTCTGCACGGAAAACAACATGGCCTACACCACCCTGATCTCGGCGACCGATCTGAAACAACGCATCGGGCGTCCGGGATGGCGGGTATTCGACTGCCGTTGCTCGGCCAACGATCCTTCGGTAGGTGAAAAACTGTACCGCGAAGGGCATATTCCCGGCGCCCGTCATGCGGATCTGGACCGCGTTCTCGCCGCGCCTCGGGGGCCGCACACAGGGCGTCACCCGTTGCCCGAGCCCGCGACACTTGCGGCCTGGTTGGGTGCGGAAGGCGTAAACGAGCAGACACAAATTGTGGTGTATGACGACACCGGAGGCGCCTTTGCGGCCCGCCTGTGGTGGTTGGCGCGCTGGCTGGGACATGATGCAGTGGCTGTGCTCGACGGCGGCATTCAGGCCTGGCGGGCTATCGGCGGTAAACGCAAAAGGGGTAACGCTCCCACACCCGAGGCGGCACTGTTCAATCCCCGAAAATCCCTGACCGAAATAGCGGATGTATATGAAGTGATCCGCATCGCCACGCACCGACGCCCGGGGCGTCTGGTCGATGCCCGGGCCCGGGTACGTTATCTGGGCGAACATGAGCCCATCGACCCTGTCGCCGGCCACATTCCCGGCGCCCGCAACCGTCCCTTCGGCGACAACCTCGACGCCGAGGGAAAGTTTCTGGTACCCGGCCAACTGCGAACCCGCTTTTCTGCGCTGGCCGAGGATCCGCATGATGTAATCCACTACTGCGGATCGGGCGTAACCGCATGCCATAACGTACTGGCCATGGAGCACGCTGGGTTTGGCGGCTCGCGACTGTATCCCGGCTCCTGGAGCGAATGGATTCTCGACCCGCAGCGCCCCGTGGAAGGCGGTGCACCCGAGAGCTGAGCGATGGCAACACGTTTTTTTCTCCCGGATTGGTAAACTACGCGCTTGAGTAGCCTGGGGAGACCAACGTGGACTTTGCGTTGACTGAAGAACAAACCATGATTAGCGAGCTGGCACAGAAGTTCGCTCGGGAAGTCATTGCTCCGAATGCGAGCGAATTCGACGCCAAGGCCAAGTTCCCCAACGAGATCGTCAGCCAGGCCCGCGAACTCGGCCTGATGAACGTGAGTGTGCCCGAGGAGTTCGGCGGTACCGGTGGTTCTGTGCTCGACCTGATCCTGGTCGCAGAACAACTCGGCTGGGGCTGCTCCGGCATTGCTCTGGCAATATTGCTCAACAACCTCGCTGCCGACCCCATCAACATCGCCGCCAACGACGAGCAGCGCAAGAAGTACTTCGGCC
>JBOHZI010000071.1:0-10027 GCA_050738295.1 Gammaproteobacteria bacterium | reverse complement strand
CGCTATATGCGAACCGACAACGTCGACGTGGTACGCGATGACGTCCACTATTCGCAGGCGGGTTTCCATGCTGCACCAGAGGAATTCGCCGGTTTCATGAAAGAGCTGGAGGCGCTCATTGAACGGTTTGCGGAACTTGAACCCACCAAGGATCGAGTGCAACGAACGGTATCCATCGTCACGCTCCCGGAGCGGCCAACGAAGGCAAATTAAACCCATGGGTCCATATATTCAATACTTAGGCCTGCAAAACAGGGAGTAAAGAAATGCAAGACAACATAGTGAAGCTACGTGATGGAAGAAACCTTGGCTTTTCCGATTATGGGCAACCAGAGGGTATTCCGTTGTTGCTCTTTCACGGTACACCCGGATCCAGAATATCCAATGGGTTGGAGAACGCATCCTGGATCGAACAGTTCGGAATCCGTGTAATTACTCCAGAACGCCCCGGATTCGGTCTTTCCGACCCCGCGCCAGGACGGAAGATAAGCGATTGGGCGACTGACGTTGACGAGCTAGCCGACTATCTGGGCCTTGATCGTTTCCATGTTGCCGGAGGTTCCGGCGGCGGTCCCTACGCGCTTGCGTGCGCAATCCACTCGCCAGCACGCGTCTTGTCTGCGACCCTGTTCTCCAGTGGAGTCCCGCCAGAGGTCATGCAGTTATCGAAAGACATGCAATCAGGAAATAGAATTGGATTTTTCTTGGCGAAAAATGCGCCTTTCCTTCTGAAGACGCTACTGAAGGTGCTACTCCCAATCCAAGCCCGTTCTATAAGGAAACATCCCGAAAAGTTCATACAGAAGATGCTATCCAAGATGGCCGAATGGGATAGGCGTCTCATTGAAAATCAAAAGTCAAAAGAAGGGCTGGCGATGCATGTGAACGAGGCATTCCGACAAGGCAGCGATGGCGCTTATCGCGACATGCTACTTGTGAGTCGCTCCTGGCGCCTGGATCTGGATGAAATAGCGGTTCCGGTATTTATGTGGCATGGAACCGCGGATACCATGATGCCTATATCGTTGGCGCGCGAGTTTTCTAGGCTGATTCCTGGATGTGAGCCTCACTTTATACCAGACGCTGGACATCTGCTTCTCGCAAGTGAAGAAGTTCGTTCACAGATAATAGCCAGGATTTTGTCTGTCAGTGCCTAACAGATCGTGCACCTGACCGCCATACGCTTCGCCCGGGGTGGGAAGTGAGATCAAACGTTGATGACAAGCTCCCCGAATCAATGAGCACTTGACTTTACTGATACATAGGCAGAACAGTAAAAAATTTTGGAGAGATCCCCATGCGTAAATTGCTTTTTCTAGTCTTGTTACTGGTTCCCGGTGCAGTCCTTGCGGCCTCACCTAAGGCGACACAGATTCTGGCCCAATCCAAAGCTGCGAGCGGCGGCAATGCCTGGAACCGCATTCACTCCATGCGTATTGAGAGCACGATCAAGAGGGGTGGGCTTTCCGGCACCGTGAGTCAACTCACGGATCTCACCATCGGGCGTTCAGTTACTAACATCACGCTCGGTCCGCTCAAAATAGCACAGGGATTCGACGGGAAGCACGGCTGGACCAAGCCGCCCGTTGGCGCTGTTACGCCCGATGATTCTCCCACCGCGAAAAAGCGGGACGCAACTTCAGCGTACCAAACGGCACGGGCTTACTGGTTCCCCAAGCGCTGGTCGGGCAAGATTGAATCGCTCAACACGCGCAAGGCCGGGAAAACCACTTTTCAAGTGCTGCACATAACGCCACGCGGTGGTAATCCGTTCGAGTTATGGATTAACGCGAATACCCACCTCATCGCCCGTTCGGTGGATTCTTCGGGGGTTCTTCCCGAGACAACATATTTCAGCGATTATCGGACGGTGCATGGCGTCAAAATGCCGTTTCATGTACGTCAGTCCAACGGCAAAAAGCAATACGACATCGTCTTGCAAGTGAAGAAGGTGGTCGTAAACGTCCCGGTGAACGCCGAGGATTTTATCAAGCCGCAGCAGGAGCTGAACGATTTCTCCCTCACAGGCGGCAAGCAGGAAGCGACGATCCCGTTCAAATTCATCAACAATCACATCTACATCCGGGTCGGCGTAAACGGCCACGCGCTACAATTTATTCTGGACACGGGCGGGGCTAACGTGCTGACACTGTCAGCGGCAAAAAAAATCGGCATCAAGAGCCAGGGCAAGCTAGAAGCTGGCGGTGTCGGCAAAAAATCGGTAAATGCCGGCATTGCCAAGGTCAAGCAACTAACGCTCGGTGGTAAAGTCACGCTTCACGATCAAACTTTCATGGTGATGCCGTTTCCTGGCTTTGGCAATATCACAAGGACTGAATTCGACGGGATTACCGGCCCCCCGATATTCAGGCGCTTCGTTGTGCGGATTGACTATGCGGCGCACACGCTGACTTTGATTCAGCCCAAGGACTTCAAGCCAACCAATGCCGGCACCGCGGTGCCGTTCACGTTCATCGGTGGTCGAATTCCGGAGGTCAAGGGATCGATAGACGGCTTACCGGGAGAATTCGAGATCGATACCGGCAACAGTGGCGCCTTGATCCTATTGGCGCCGTTCGCGAAGAAGCACGATCTGGCCTCGCGTTACGGTGCGACTTCCGCGACCATCGCTTGGGGCGTAGGCGGAAGTTCGAAAATCCGCATTGCACGCGGCGGGACATTGATGATCGGTAGCGTTGCCGTGTACAATCCCATCATCGTGTTGAGCACGGCTACAAAAGGAGCGTTTGCGGACAAAAGTTTCGCTGGCAACATCGGTAGTGTAATTTTGAAACACTTTACGGTGACGTTCGATTACGCGCAGCAGTGCTTGTATCTCAGGCCGAACAAAGACTACGGTATGCCCATGAACTATGATCGTTCCGGCATGCGGATCAACGGCAAGGACGGCAACTTCGAGGTCAAATCCGTGCTTTTGGGCGGGCCGGCGGACAAAGCGGGCCTCAAGGTGGGAGATGTCATCACCGCCGTCAATGGCAAACCGACCGACAAGTTCTCCGTAAGCGGTCTGCGCGACATGCTGCAGAACGGCACACCCGGCTCTCAGGTAAAACTCGTCGTCGGTGAAGGTGCGCACGCACACACAACGACGTTGGTGCTGCGCCGACTCATTCCACGTACGGGAGCACTGAAGAAAGCCAACTGAGCTGCGCGATACAGGAACCTCGTCGCCGCCTTGGTGAGCGAAGCAAGACGCTCCAGGTGGCGACGACGAGGCAGATGGCGTCCAGCTGCAAAGCAGACGGGTTGTTGAGAACGGCCGGATAGAGAAACTCCGAATGTCCGAAGGGTCGGTAATCGCCGGTCGTCACATGTAATAGCAGCCGGTCAACCCCCCCACTTGGTCGACCCATCTAGGGAAATGCAGCTCCACCACATAATTCGAGATTTTAATGTGGAGTTGCAAAGAGTGCGGAGAAAAGTAGGCGATGTACCCCAATTTCGCGTCACTTTCAGGAACTCGTGCGCGCCGCTTACCGCGCCGGCTAAGCTTCGCGTGACCCAGAAAGACACTCTCGCCACGGCGCAAAGACGCCAAGATAAATAAGGCCTCCTGTAGGAGCGGCGGTCCCCGCCGCGATTCCCTTTGACTGGATTCCGGATCGCTACGCGTCCGGAATGACGAGTGGTATTTCCTTGGCGGTCTTGGCGCCTCGGCGAGAGTTATTCCTTGATTTCTTCTGCTGTGCGTTTGTGGCGGGTTTGCCAGACGTAGACGGGGATGCCGGCGAGTAGCAGCAGTGCGCCCCAGTAGAGCGAATCCTGGCCGGTGCCTGCTGCGGCCCATAGCGCGAAGGCGAAAGCGAGGCTGGCGAGTATGACGTTGCGCCACGGCGCGCGCGACGTATGGCCGTGCCGACGGGCGAGCACGATCTCGGCCATGGCGCAGAACATGTACGGCACGAGTGTGAAGAACGTCGTGAGCAGGATGAGGACGTTGAACATCTGCACCAGGCCGTGACTGTAGTTGGCGAGGATGAGCAGCGTCGCCAGTACACTGGAGACAAGCAGCGACACCACCGGCGTGCCGAAGCGCGATTCACGCGCGAATGCCTTGGGGAACAGCCCGTCCCGCGCTACGGCCTGCGGTAGCTGGCCCTGCATCAGGATCCAGCCGTTCAGGGCGCCAAAGCAGGACACCAGTGCGGCGGCGGCAATCAGGTAACCTGCCCAGCTACCCCACAGCAGTCTCGCCGCGTCCGCAAAGGGCGCGTTGGAGTGGGCGAGCGAGGTGCTCGGGATAATGCCCATGATGACCGTTGTGCTGGCGATGTAAAAGACGGCCGCGATAATGGTGCCGATCAGCGTGGCACGCGGGATGGTCTTGTTCGCATTGCGCACATGGCCGGCGGGGATGGTTGCGCATTCCAGGCCGAGGAAGGCCCACATCGTGAATGCCGCGGCCGTGTTGATGGACTGCGCCGGTGAGGCCGTGCTGTGCCCCGAAGCCAGGATGTGCGGATCGAAATAGAAGGCCCCGAACACCGCCAGCACGATCAAGGGCGAGAGCTTGAGGATGACGGTGATCACCTGCACCTTGCCCGCCGTGTGCACGCCCTGGATGTTTACGGCGGTGAGCACCCAGGTGGTGGCGATGGCGGCGAGTCCGCCAAGCAGCGGTGAGGCGTGCAGAGCCGGGAAGAACGGAACAAGGTAGCTGGCAAAGGCGACGGCGATGGCGGCGTTGGTGCCGAGGATACTCAACCAGTAGATCCAGGCGATCAGGAACCCGGCGAAATCGCCGAAGGCTTCGCGGGGGTAGGCGTACGGGCCGCCCGCGCGGGACATACGCCGGGCAAGGCTGCTGAATACCCAGGCGAGGAGCAGCGCGCCCACGGTGCTGAAACCCCAACCCCACAGGCTGTAGATACCGTAGGGTGCGAGCGAGGCGGGAAGCAGGAAGATGCCCGAGCCGACCATGTTGCCGATCACCAGTGCGGTGGCGGTGACAAGGCCGATCTGGCGCGTTTTAGTCGATATTGTCATTTTTGTGACGCGATGCCTGGATAACGCCTGAAAGCGATAGCGCATCTTACTGTATTGTTTCGACAGAAGAAATGCGCTCAACCTACAATACATGGAATGCGTAACGTACGATAGCGTTAATAGTTAGACGCCACGATCATTGTTCGAGGAGATCCCCATGCGTTTTTTTGCTTTTGGCCTGATGCTTTTTCTGACGATTGCCTTTGCGGTACTCGGCGCTGTAGTGGCCCTGCCGTGGTTGTGGGGGTTGATCGTGACGCTGCCATTGACGTTGGTCGGCATCTACGATCTGGTGCAGCATGAACGCAACGTGCTGCGCAATTATCCGATCCTTGGGCACATCCGTTTCATGGCGGAATACATTCGTCCCGAAATTCATCAGTATTTTGTCGAAAGCGATATCGACGGAACGCCGTTCGATCACAACGAACGCAACATCATTCAAACCCGGGCCCGCGGGCTCTCGGCGGCCAAGCCGTTCGGGACCGAACTTGACGTCTATGGCGACGAGTACGAGTGGATCAACCATTCCATCGCGGCCAAGCCGGAACCGGACCCGGACAAGATGCCGCGCATCGAGATCGGTGGTCCGCAATGCGCGCATCCGTATGCCTCGTCCGTATTGAACATCTCGGCGATGAGCTTCGGTGCGCTCGGCTCGCACGCCATCATGGCGCTCAACAAGGGCGCGAAGCTCGGCCACTTTGCGCACGACACCGGCGAGGGCGGCCTCAGTCAGTATCATCGCAAGCACGGCGGCGATTTGATCTGGGAGCTCGGCAGCGGCTACTTCGGGTGCCGCAACGACGACGGCACGTTCAATGCCGACATGTTCCGCGAGCAGGCGCAAACCGACCAAGTGAAAATGGTCGAGATCAAACTTTCTCAGGGCGCCAAGCCGGGCCATGGCGGCATGCTGCCCGCCGCCAAGGTGACGCCCGAGATTGCCGCCACACGCAAGGTTCCGGTAGGTCAGGATTGCCTCTCGCCCGCCGCGCATTCGGCCTTTTCCACGCCCGTTGAATTGCTGGAATTCGTGGCGAAGCTGCGCGAACTATCCGGTGGCAAGCCGGCCGGCTTCAAGCTCTGCATCGGTCATCGCTGGGAGTTCCTGGCGGTGTGCAAGGCGATGCTTGAAACCGGTATTCTGCCGGACTTTATCGTGATCGATGGTGCCGAAGGCGGCACCGGCGCCGCGCCGCTGGAACTCTCCGACGGGGTCGGAACGCCACTGCGCGAAGGGTTGATGTTCGCGCACAACGCGCTGGTCGGTGCCGGACTGCGCGACAGGATTCGCATTGGCGCGAGCGGTAAGGCTGTCACCGGCTACAAAATCGCGGCCAACTTGGCCCTGGGGGCCGACTGGTGCAACACCGCGCGCGGGTTCATGTTTTCGCTGGGGTGCATTCAGGCGCAAAGGTGCCACACGGGCCGCTGTCCGACCGGGATCACGACTCTGGATCCACGCCGTCAGCGTTCGTTGATCGTCGACGAAAAGGCGCAGAATGCCTGCCGTTTCCACTATTACACGGTGAAAACGGTGGGTTTGATTGCAGCGGCGGCGGGCCTCGATCATCCCGGTCAGCTCGGCCCGGAGCACCTGTATCTGCGGGTCTCTTCCGATGAGGTGCGCACGGCCGCCGAGTTCTACGATCACCTGCAGCCGGGCGAACTGCTCGATGGCAGTACGCACGCGATGTACCGACGCTATTGGGATATGGCGCGCGCCGACAGTTTCGCCCCGGCCGTCTAGGCGATTGCGATGACCCAACCGGCCGGCAAGGCTATGTGGCAGGAGATTGCGAGTGGACTGAGCACGCTTGGCGTCGCGACCACGCCGCAGGCCGTAGATGCGCTGACGGATTATCTGGCCTTGCTCGCGGAGTGGAACCGGGCCTATAACCTGACTGCAGTGCGCGATTCGGGTGAGATGGTGCGCCGACACGTGCTGGATTCGGCTACGGCGCTGCCCTTCCTGCATGGCACGCGGATGCTCGATGCCGGTAGTGGCGCCGGATTGCCGGGGCTGGTGCTGGCCATTCTGGCGCCTCAAACACAGTGGGTGCTGGCCGAATCGACCGGCAAGAAGGCGCGTTTTCTGGAGCATGCCGCGCGCGAGCTGGGCCTTGCGGAACGGGTCGCAGTGCATGCCGGGCGGGTCGAGGCGCATCGTGATGAGGAAGGGTTCGACACCGTCACTGCCCGGGCGCTGGCCGAGTTGGCACAATTGCTCGTCTGGACCGCGCCGCATTTGGCCTCCGGCGGACGTCTGGTGGCGCTCAAGGGGCAGCGCGCCATGGTCGAGGCCGAGCTTGCGGCGCTGCCGTCCGGCTGGCGTTCGCGGGTCAACCCGGTTACTCTGCCGGATCGGAATGCCGAGCGTTGTATTGTTGTAGTAGAGCGCGAGGCGTAGGAGCCAGGAAGGGCATTATGGGACGGATTATCGCGGTGGCGAATCAGAAGGGTGGGGTGGGCAAGACCACCACCGCCGTCAACCTGGCGGCATCGCTCGCCGCCACGCGCCGGCGCGTGTTGTTGATTGACCTCGATCCCCAGAGCAACGCCACTACGGGGAGCGGCATAGACAAGCGCCAATTGCCCGCCACCATGGCCGATGTGCTGCTCGGCGAGGCGGCTCTGGCCGATATTGTGCAAACGCTCGATTTCAACCAGGCGAGTTTCGATATCGCCCCCTCCAGCGGCGATCTCACCACGGCCGAAGTGCGGCTGGTGACCGAACTGGGCCGCGAGCACCGCCTGAAAAAGGCGCTGGAACCAGTGACTGAACATTACGATTACATTTTCATTGACTGCCCGCCGGCCCTCAACCTGCTTACCGTCAATGCGTTGAGCGCGGCCGATGGTGTACTGATCCCCATGCAGTGCGAGTTCTACGCTCTGGAAGGCTTGTCCGCCCTGACCGAAACCATTCAGCGCATCCGCGAGACGGTCAACCCGCGCCTCAAGGTGGAAGGTATTCTGCGCACGCTTTATGATCCGCGCAGCAACCTTACGAGCGACGTCTCCGGTCAGCTCATCATGCATTTCAAGGATCGGGTGTACCGCACGGTGATTCCGCGCAACGTGCGCCTGGCCGAGGCGCCGAGTCACGGCGCGCCGGTACTGATTTACGATCGCACCTCGCGTGGTGCACTGTCCTACCTGGCGCTGGCGGGCGAAGTATTGCGCCGCGAGCAGGCGGTCAGCCCGGAAGCCGTGGCCTCGTGATAAACGGTTTTTGCGGCACTGGTAAAATCGTTTCTTGATCGCGTGTGAGGCGGAGTTGAAGTGACAGCAAAACGGCGGGGCTTGGGACGCGGGCTGGATGCCCTGCTGAGTGATGTCGAAACGGCGCAGGGGCAGCCGCGCGAGGGCGAACGGCTGATGCGCCTGCCGGTGGAACAACTCGAACGCGGCCGCTATCAGCCGCGCAAGGATATTCAACCCGAGGCATTGCGTAGCCTGGCCGATTCGATCAAGGCCCAAGGCGTCGTGCAGCCGCTGATCGTGCGCCCGCTGAGCCCCGATCGTTATGAAATCATCGCTGGCGAACGGCGCTGGCGGGCAGCGCAACTCGCAGGCCTGGCCGAAGTGCCGGTGGTGGTGCGCGAGATTCCCGATCAGGCCGCAATAGCCATTGCCTTGATCGAAAACATTCAGCGCGAGGACCTCAATCCCCTGGAAGAAGCCGATGCCCTGATCCGCCTCACAGAGGAATTTGAACTCACGCATGCTGAGGCGGCGAATGCGGTCGGCCGCTCGCGGGCCGCGGTGACCAACCTGGTGCGTCTAACCGAACTCTGTGCCGAGGCCAAGCGCCTGGTGCGCGAGGGCAAGCTCGCGATGGGGCACGCGCGTGCCCTGTTGTCGTTGCCGCCTCGCCAACAGGCTGAAGCGGCACGTCATATTGCCGCACGCGGCATGTCGGCACGTGAGGCGGAAGCCATGGTACGCCGTCTCAAACGCCCCAAGGTGGAAGGCGAATCGCCTCGACGCGACCCCAATGTCGCCTCGCTGGAACGTGAACTCACCGAGCGTCTGGCTACCAAGGTGGCGGTACAGGCCAGCGGTAAGGGCCGCGGCAAGCTGGTCATTCATTACACCAGTTTCGACCAGCTTGACGGCATCCTCAAGAAGTTGCGCTAATTCGCCGCACGCGCTAGGCTTGGCCCCATGAACAGGAAAACACAGGCGTGGTTGCTGGTGCTGGCATTGGTGCCCGCGTTAGCGTTGGCCGGCACCACGGTTTATCGCTGGGTCGATGCTCAGGGCGTGGTGCACTTCTCCGATCAACCGCACCAGGGGGCCAAGCAGGTCAAACCTGGTTCATTGACCATCATCAATTACAAAACGCCATCGAGTTCGAGCTTGAATGGCGCCACTTCGACACCGTCCGCACAGACTGCGACCGGCCCCGACTATCAGGTCAAGATTCTTGCTCCGTCCGCGGGCACTACCCTGTGGCCGGTAAATTACAAGGTGGATGTGCAGGTTCAGGTCACGCCTCCGCTGCCGCCGGGCGCGGTTTTGCTGCAATACAGCTACGATGGCAAGAACGTGGGCAAACCTACCGCGGATACCCGGGTGGAATTGCACAAGGTGTACCGCGGCACGCACACGTTGACGGTTACGGTGGTGGGCCCCAGAGGCCAGAGCGAAGGGCAGGCCAGCTCGACGTTTTATATACGCCAGCATTCGATTCTGAACCCTCAGCGACACCGTCCACGGCCCCCACCGCCGTAGCAGGGGAATGGAGGCGGCTAAGCCGGGACAGCAGTGTTCCAGTCTTATACCGTGAGTTGGCGGACAAGCGCGGTTAATGCCTGAGCGCGATGGCTCAATTTATTCTTGAGTTCGGGGCCGATTTCGGCCGCCGTGAGACCGCGGTCGGGCAGCAGGAATAGCGGATCGTAGCCAAAGCCTGCGTTGCCGCAAGGCGCCTTGGCGATTTCGCCGTGCCAGACGCCTGTGCCGATGATGGGCGTCGGATCCTCCGCATGACGCAGATACACCGCTATGC
>JBOHZI010000070.1:0-10042 GCA_050738295.1 Gammaproteobacteria bacterium | reverse complement strand
GATTGATCCCGCAACCCGTACCATCCTCGTGAGCGGTGCGACCGGGCAGCAGGGCAGCGCCGTCGCCCGGCATTTGCTTGATAAGGGTTTCCAAGTTCGCGTCCTTACCCGCGATCCCGAGCAGGAGATCGCCCGGGCGCTCGCCGCACGGGGCGCCGAGATCGTGGCAGGCAATTTTGATGATCGCGAAAGTCTCGATCGGGCATTGGACGGCGCGTACGGCGCCTACAGCGTGCAGAACTTCGGGAAGTCGGGCGTGGAGGGAGAGATCCGCCAAGGCAAGGCTTTCGCGGAGGCCGCGCGGGACGCGGGCATCGAGCACTTCGTCTACAGTTCCGTCGGCGGTGCCGAGCGCGGGACAGGCATCGCGCACTTTGACAGCAAGTGGGAGATTGAAGAGCACATCCGCAAGCTTGGTTTGCCAGCCACCATTCTGCGTCCGGTCTTCTTCATGGACAACTGGATGAATTTCAAGGACGCGATCGTCGGCGGGAAACTTCCTCAGCCGCTTGATCCCGGCACGCCGCTTCAGCAGATTGCCGTGGATGACATCGGCGCCTTTGCCGCGCTCGCGTTTGCGAACCCGGACCAATGGATCGGTCGGGCCACCGAGATCGCCGGCGACGATCTGACGATGACAGAAATAGCGGAAACGTTCGGCCGAGTTCTTGGCTGCAAGGTCGAATACGTGCAGGTACCGTGGGGCGCCTTCGAGGAACAGGCTGGCGGAGAAATGGTCTCGATGTACCGCTGGTTTCAATCCGATGGGTACGAAGCCGAGATCAAGGCGCTGCGCAAAGAATATCCGCAGCTGACGCGCCTGGAACCGTTCCTGCGTGCCAGGGACTGGGCCTCGAAATGAGACTATGAAGATTCAAAGCAATGGCGTGAGCATTCACGTTCGCGAGGCAGGCCGGGGCGATACAGTCATCGTCTTTCTGCACTACTGGGGCGGCTCTTCGCGTACCTGGCGGCACGTCGCCGACGCGCTGTCGAGCCGGTTCCGTACAGTCGCGACCGACCATCGCGGCTTTTCCACGTGTCATGTCGACAATGTGGTCGAAGCACTACGCTTGGCGCTCGACCACGGAACCGGTGGGCGCGCCTACTTCATCAACGACTGCGAAACGACTACCTTTCGCGATTTCATCGCAAAGCTGGCGCAGTTGCAGGGCCTGTCCATCGAAAAGGTGCGCTCGATGCCCTATCGCCTTGCGTTCACCCTAGGCTGGCTCATGGAAATGGGCACTGCCCTGGTTCGATCCGATAACGACCTGCGATACACTGCCGATTATGCGATATCGACTGGATGATCTCGAAGCCTTCCTCTACGTGGTCGAGACAGGCAGCATCAGCCGCGCCGCAACCGAACTGAACCTCACGAAATCCGTGGTGAGCAAGCGGGTTTCCGATCTGGAGGAAGCGCTCGGCGTGGTGCTTTTGAACCGGACGACCCAAGGCACGGTGCCGACGGATGAAGGCGCGGTGTTTCATACGCGTGGCCGCGCCATCATGCAGCAACTGGACGATGCGGGCGACGAAATTGCCGCCGACGACAAGGATCTGCAAGGCTCGTTGCGCATCAGTGCGCCGGTAGGGCTGACCGATTACCTGGGACCGATTATTGCCACGTTTCTGTGGAATCATCCGCAGCTGGATGCAACCATCAACGTCGATGATCGCGTGTTGGACCTGCAGGGAGGCGGGTACGATCTGGCTATCCGCGTCGGGCGGCTGCCGGATTCGTCCTTGATTGCACGCCGCTTGAACGTGTCCCGTCAGGTCGTGTGCTGCAGCCCGGACTACGCGAAACGTTGCGGCCTGCCCGCATCACTCGACGAGATTGCCGGGCATGACAGTATCGGCTACACCAATGTACGCTCCAGTTATGCTTGGACCTTCCTACCCGCAAAAGACGGCGACGAGTCACGCTCGATCACGGTACGCAGTCGACATATTGCCAACAACGGCGCAATCATGCGTGACATGGCCATCGCCGGGCTGGGCATTGCCATGTTCCCGGTCTTCATTGTCGCCGAAGCGTTGGCTGACGGCCGTCTGATCAATGCCATGCCGGATTTCCGACCAACGTCTTTCCCCGTCCACGCCGTATACACCCAGGCACGGCAACCCTCCAGAAAACTTCAAGCTCTGGTTGCCTACCTGCAGGCCGAGTTTGGCGGCGAGCCGCCGTGGGAAAGATTGCTGTCCGTCTGAGCCGAACGCGGAGTTCGTAAAATTCGGTCTAGGCAGGGGCCGGTGCCGCCTATAAACTTCCAGATAGTTTTTTCAAAGGAGCACCTCATGAGCGCCCCAACATTGCATATCATCATATCCAGCACGCGACCCGGACGGCTCGGCCCGTCGGTCGCGCGCTGGTTCCACCGGTTCGCCACCGAACATGGCGGCTTCGATGCAAAGCTCGTCGACCTGGCGGACTTCGAGCTACCCGTGTTCGACGAGTCGAATCATCCCATGATGCAGCAATACGAGCACGAGCATACCCGGCGCTGGAGCGCAAGCGTGGATGCGGCGGATGCCTATGTGTTCGTCATGCCGGAGTACAATTTCAATCCGCCGCCGGCTTTCGTCAACGCGCTGGATTACCTGCACAAGGAATGGAATTACAAGCCGGCCGGCTTCGTCAACTACAGTATCGGACCGACCGGCGGCATACGCGCCGGACAAGCGGCCAAGCTGCTGGTCACCACCATGAAGATGATGCCGATGCTCGAAGGCGTCATGGTGCCGCTGGTAAACAACTTGATCGACGAAGACGGCGTCTTCCATTCCAACGAGTTGATCGACAATTCGGCCCAAACCCTGCTGGATGAACTGCTGCGCTGGGCGTGTGGCCTCAATGCCATACGTACCGAAAATTTCAGAGCCTTGCAGGCCGCTTGAGATCAAAGGAGAGAAATCATGAAACTGCTCAACAAAAGCCCTTCCATCCTGGTATTGCTCTGCCTGTTTGGCGGACTCGCGCAGCCCGCCTTGGCAGGAAACACGAAGTACGTCCTTGATCCGTACCACACGCAGGTACACTTCACCTGGAACCACGACGGGTTCTCGAACCCCGGCGCAACCATGGATGTCAAAGGCGGAACGTTCATCTGGAACGCCGGAACCCCGACCCAGTCCTCGGTCAGAGTGAGCATCTCGGCGACGAGCATTTACACCGGGGTACCGGCGCTGGACGCGGAGCTCAAGTCCACACAATTCTTCGACGTCGGAAAGTATCCGACGATCACGTTTAAAAGTACTGACGTCCAGCACATCGGCATGTCGAAGCACTTCCGGATCATCGGCAACTTGACGATGCACGGCATCACGAAGCTCGTGACGTTGCACGCAACGCTCAACAAGGTAGGCAAACTACCGATGTTGCACGCGTCGGCGGTCGGCTTTGATGCCACGGCAACCGTGAAGCGCTCGGCGTTCGGGCTCGGCGCGTACACGCCACTGGTCAGTGACCTCGTGACAATTCGCATCACGGTTCAGGCCGTCGCTCCTGCCGCGCTGAAGAAGGAAACCAAGGAGATCAAAGCAATGACGGCGTCGGATTAGCACGATGGCCAAGCGTTCCCGGAATCTGCGCTTTAAGTCCGAGGGCATTCTGCATGTAATAGCCGGGGCGAAGGATGCTGACCGAAAGATTCCGTTCACAAAATCCGCGCGCATCGGCCATGGCAGCCATTTAATCTACGTGTCATTAACGTATCTGCAATCTATAAGCTCAGGAGCACAACCATGGAATCGGCAATCATGAAAGCGTGGTCCATCCGTGCCGGTGGCGGTATCGAGTCGCTCGAGCGCATGGATGTCCCACTGCCCTGCGCGGGCCCGGGCGAGGCGCTGGTGCGCATGACGGCGGCGACACTCAACTTTCACGATATCGTGGTAGCGAAGGCGCTGTTGCCTGAGCTCATCCTGACGGCGCAACTCATACCGCTTTCCAGCGCGACGGCAGAGGTCGTCGCCGTCGGCGACGGCGTGACCGGCGTGAAACCCGGAGACCGCGTCAATCCGCTGTTCGGACAAGGCTGGTTTGCCGGCTCGGAGCCGACGCATCCGGATCAAATGCTGGGCGGCACTACGGACGGCGTGGCACGTGAATATGCCGCATTCGACGCCGACAATCTGGTGCACGTTCCGCCCGAGTTGAGCGACCTGGAAGCTGCAACGCTGCCGGTGGCGGGCCTAACCGCTTGGCACGCGCTGCATACGCAGCGTCCGGTTGCGCCGGGTGACTGGGTGTTGGTGCAGGGGACCGGCGGCGTGTCGATCGCCGCACTCCAATGGGCCAAGGCGGCGGGCGCCCACGTCGTGGTCACCTCCTCATCCGATGCCAAACTGCGTCGCGCCACGGCGCTGGGCGCGGACATCACCGTCAACTACCGCACGACCCGAGACTGGGCAACCACCGTGCGCGAACGCGCCGGCCATGGCATGGACCTGATCGTCAACAATGCCGGCGCAGCCGAGCTGGAACGATCGGCGCGGCTGTTGAACGAGGGCGGGATCGTAGTAGCCGTCGGCATGTTCGACGGTGGCTTCGGCTGGGAGCGCGAGCAAATCGGCGGGCGCAAGATCGTGCCTGTCATGATCGGGCATCGTGGCCTGCACGAGGCCGTGATCGCGTTTGCTGCAACTCGCGCAATCCATCCGGTAGTCGACAAGGTGTTTTCGTTCGAGCGATTGCCGGACGCCTATCGCGCACAGGAAGCCGGCCGGTTTATCGGCAAGATCGGCATCACGTTCCTGTAGCGCTTCTGCCAGTCAACAACCGAATTCAATAACGGAGACTTCACATGACGAACCGTAGCGTACTTTCCATCCGCATCACCCCTCGCGAATATATCGGTGATCTTGAAACCCGCAACGCGCTCAGCAACCCAACCGATCGCGCCTATGATCCGTTCCTGATCCTCGGGCACCACGGGCCGCAGGTTTTCGGGCCAGACAATCGAGGCATGCCCTTTGAGGACCATCCCCATCGCGGCTTCGAAACCGTGACCTTCGTTCTGGAAGGCGATCTGGTTCACACCGATTCCAGTGGTCATCGTCGCACGGTCACGAAGGGCGGTGTGCAGTGGATGACGGCCGGCGCGGGCGTGGTTCACAACGAGCAGGTGCCGCCGGCCTTCTTTCGGACCGGAGGATTGCTGGAAATCATCCAGCTCTGGGTCAACTTGCCCGCCCGGTTGAAGACGACACCGGCCGCCTACATCGGCGTTCAGGCCGAGGGCATTCCCTCCGTTCCGCTGGAAGGCGGCGGCAAGCTCCACCTCGTCTCCGGCGAATACGCAAGTGTGGCCGGGCCGATTCGCTCGCTCACCGGCGTGTTCATGTCATGGGCCGATCTCGTCGCCGGCAGGCAGGCAGCGCTGCCCGCACCCCACGGTCGGACCGTGTTGCTCTACGTCGTGCACGGCGAGGTGACCGTCAGCGGCCAGGCAGCGAAAGGCGGTGACCTGATACGAGTTGGCAACGACGGCGACATGGTGGACCTCAAGGCGACTTGCGACGCCACGGTGCTATTCGCTCATGCCGATCCGATCGGCGAGCCGGTCGTGGCGCGCGGCCCCTTCGTCATGAACAGCGAAGCCGAGATCAGCGAAGCTTTCCACGACTACCATGCCGGCTTGTACGAGAATCCACCTTCCATCGAGGAGATCGCCTGACAGGCCGTGGCGCCACTCGACGAACTGTTAGGGAGAACGCCCATGAACGCTGACACTACGCCGACCGGCTGCCGTGTCACGATGCTGCGCGTGAAGTGGCCCCAGAATTTCGGACAGTGCTATAAGGTGGAATCGACCGGACGAGGAGATTCTACAATGAGCACCGAACGACGTAACTTTTCGCCGGATCAGCAATCCTAACTGGTGGCTGATCCAATCGATGCTTGGCAAAAACGGGGGCAACCATGTATGAGCCCAGGCGTTATGTTACAGCGTGAACTCCGACGATGAACGAGAAACAATCACCGCACAAGGCCGTCTACATAGAAGTCGGGTTGTATGCCTATAATCTTTTCCGAATAGAAGTAAAGCTGCCATGAGAATTCTTGTCACGGGTGGTTCCGGTTTTCTCGGCTCGCACCTGATACCGGAACTCGTGAAGGATGAACACGAGGTGTTCGCGCTGACGCGATCCGCCTCTTCCGACGAAAAGGTGGGGGCGCTGGGCGCAGCGCCTGTGCGGGGCGACCTGGAAAATACCGCACGGCTATCGCTTCCTGCGATTGATACCGTTATCCACGCCGCGGCCCGCTTTCGCTTTGCCGGCCCACGCGAACCCTATTTTCGCGTGAACGTGACCGGCACCCAAGCGCTTCTGGAGGCGGCAGATGCCACTGGGGCGAAAATCTTCGTGTACGTGAGTGCGGCCGGCGTCATCATGGATGATCGCGGCTCGCCCATCCGCGACGCCGACGAGACGGCGCGCACCTATCCGAACAGCTTTTCCGGATACATTGCCAGCAAGGCGCAGGGGGAAGCGGCGGTACTTGCGGCAGACAAACCCGGCTTCCGCACCATCGCGCTGCGCCCGTCGGCCATCTGGGGACCGGGCGATGCGTTCAGCCGCGAGATCCCGGACGCTATCAGCTCGGGACGCTTCGCATTCGTCAACCGGGGCGACTATCCCTTCTCCACATGCCATGTCGACAACGTGATCGAAGCGATACGCCTGGCGCTCGACAAAGGAACAGGTGGTCGCGCCTACTTCATCAACGACCGCGAGACGACGACCTTTCGCGATTTCATCGCAAAGCTGGCGCAGTTGCAGGGCCTGTCCATCGACAAGGTGCGTTCGATACCCTACCGCCTTGCGTTCACGCTCGGCCGACTCATGGAAATAGGTGCTGTCCTGGTTCGATCCGATGACGACCCACCGCTGACGCGCTCCATGATCCGAATGATCGGCCGGGAGATGACGACCAACGATGCGGCCGCGCGCCGCGATCTGGGCTATGTCGGCAAGGTCTCGCGTGCCGACGGCTTGGCGGCATACCGCGTTTGATGGGCGTCAGGCCCACCTCGATGATTTCTAAATACGGAGTAACATCATGATTTTGATTACCGGCGCAACCGGCAACATCGGAACGGAGCTGGTGAAGCTTTTCGTTGCGCGTCATACCCCCGTGCGAGCTATGGTTCGTGATTCAGGCCAAGCCGATGCGATCTCCTTCTCCGGCGTCGAAGTTGTCGAGGGGGATTTTGATGCTCCGGAAACGCTCTTTGACGCCCTGGATGGCGTGGAAAGAGCATTTCTTCTCACGCCTTCGTCGGAAAACGCCGAAACGCAACAGCTCAGCTTTGTTGATGCGGCCAGGCGAAGCGGCGTCAAGTACATTGTGAAGCAGTCGCAGTTGGGCGCCGACCTTGACTCTTCGGCCCGTTTTCTGCGCTACCATGCGGCAGTCGAGCAATCGCTCCAATCTTCCGGTATGGCTTACACGTTTTTGCGCCCCAATCTCTTCATGCAGGGCTTGTTGAACTTCAAACCGACAATTGCTGCCGAGAATGCGTTTTACGCGGCGGCGGGCGGTGGGAAGGTGAGCGTTGTCGATACCCGTGATATTGCGGAAGTTGCCCTGGCTGCGCTCACTGAATCAGGACATGAACGGGAAAGCTACGACATTACCGGCCCGCAGGCTCTGTCTCATGCAGAGATGGCCGCACAGCTCTCGACCGCCTTAAGACGTCAAGTAACGTTTGTCGATGTGGCACCCGAAGCCATGCGCGAAGCATTACTTGGGCTTGGTTTTCCCGTCTGGCAAGCTGATGGGCTTGTGGAAGAATACGCTCTTTGGAGTCAAGACGAGGCAGCGTTCGTTAGTTCCGATGTAAAAAAAGTGACAGGTAAAGCGCCGCGTAGCTTCGAGGAGTTCGCGCAAGACTATACATCTGAATTCAGCTGATCATGTCGACTCAGGCATACCAAAAGCAACATATCAAACGGCGGACGGCGTGCCGGAGGCACCGGTGGCCACTATCGTCGGCGAAAAGCACCTCGTGGTCGGAATGCCAAGCCGACGATCTGGAGAGGATTGCGGACACTTCACCCAGAAGGTCGATCCTGGTGTCAGCGGGCGCCACCGTTCGCTGGAAATTCGCCGGACAAACCCTTCAGGTAGTCGACAAACCATCTCCCGGCAGGCCCGGGTGGCGCTGACGCCCGATAAAATGCACTCATGGTCAACGCAAACTCGGTTTGCACATCGATGCGCACCAGTTTCCCTTTGGCAATGTCTGACTCAACCATGTAACGCGGCATGCTGCCCCATCCAACGCCATCCTTGAGCAGGGCGTACTTGGTCGAAAGGTCCGCCAGTCGCCAAGTCGAAGAAGAGAAGACGCCATAGTCCTTGCCAGCCAGCAGGTTTGAACGATCGGTAAGAACCAGCTGCACATGCTTCGCCAGCTCGCGTTTCGGGATTCGGCCGTGAAGTTTGGCAAGTGGATGGTTCGGGGCCGCCACCATGGCCATGGGAACGTCGCCCAGACGTTCGCTGATCAGCGATGGAAATTCGATGGGCAGCGACGCGAGGATACCCAAGCTGCAACGTTCATCCAGCACGGGCTGATATGCCGCCCCCAATCCCTCCACGAACAGCCGTAACGGGGTCAGCGGAAACCGCTCCGCAAACGCCTTCGCTGCCGCAGAGATGGTGGTTGTCGGGAAGAACACGTCGATGACAACCGACAGCTCGGCTTCAAGCCCACCGGCCATGAGCTTTGCTCGTGCCTTCATCGCATCAACACCGGAAGCAACGTTGCGGGCGTCGGCAAGCAGCAGCATGCCTTCGGGGGTCAGTTTCGGGAACCGCCCCGTACGATCGAAAAGCACGACACCAAGTTGTCCCTCCAAGCCGCTGACCCAGCCACTCACCGCCGACTGCACGCGGTAGAGCTTGCGGCCGGCAGCCGAGAAACTGCCTTCGTCAACCGCTGCGATGAAGGCTCTGAGTTGATCCAGTGAAATGCCATCCAACATAGCCATCTATCCCATATACAGATAGTTTGAATCTCATTTTATCGTCTTTTCTGACTCAGCAGCGAATCCCATAATTGGTGTCATCGTAATGACACGGACACCGACATGAACCTTCCACTCCTCGAAAGGAGAGTTTTCATGAGCTATGCAATTATCGGATTCGGCGCGGTGGGCCAGGCCCTCGCCCGTGCCTTCGCCCGTAACAACATCGAAGTCGCCGTCGCCAGTCGGCGGCCGCCTGAAGCGCTGGCGCCGCAGGCGCAGGCCATCGGGCCCACGGTCGTCCCCAAAACACTGCAGGAAGCCATCAAGGCGGACGTGATTTTTCTGGCGGTTCTGTTCCAGGGACACCGGGAAGTCGCCAAGAGTCTGGCGAGTTGGCAGGGCAAAACCATCGTCGACGCGATGAATACGCAAGACCCTGTCGAAGATCTCTCCGGTCTGCCGTCCTCGGCTTTCGCCGCCAGGGCTTTCCCCGGTGCCAAGTTTGTAAAAGGCTTCAATCACCTGGGCGCGAGCACCCTGGCCGCCGACCCGAACGTCAAGGGTGGCCACCGGGTCGTGTTCCTGTCGAGCGACGACGAAGGTGCCGCAGTGCTGGTGGCGGACCTTGCCAGGCAACTTGGTTTCGCGCCCGTGAATCTCGGGAAGATCGAAGAGGGTGGCACGCTGGTGCAGGCACGCGGCCGCACTTGGGGCCCACTGATTTTCCAGGACCTGTTCAAGCAGGAACCGTGAGCGATCTACGACCATCACGGCAAGATCATGAACACCCTACAGCCGCGATCACTGCTCCGGAAATATCAACCCATCTGCGAAGGAACATCGACATGAATAGATTGAATGGAAAGACCGCTGTGATCACCGGGGGCGCTACCGGCATCGGCCGCGCCGCAGCAAAGCGCTTCATCGAGGAGGGCGCCTTCGTCTTCATCTTCGGCCGCCGGCAGGAAGCGCTCGACGCCGCTGTGGCCGACCTCGGGCCCAATGCCCGCGCGGTGAAGGGCTCGGTCTCCGACCTGGCCGACCTCGACCGACT
>JBOHZI010000069.1:0-10148 GCA_050738295.1 Gammaproteobacteria bacterium | reverse complement strand
CTGGAAAAGGCGCTGACATGATTCCGAATAGCCTTGTACATTGTCGCGGAAACGGTCATTTCCGTGTTGCCGTAAAATTTCGGCAAACGCGCACTCACCGCAACGAGTTGCTGCGCCTGCGGATACGGCAACGGCTTCAGGAAGTAGCCGTTGAGCATGCTGAAGACAGCGGTATTGGCGCCGATCCCGATTGCCAAGGTAAGAATGGCAACCACCGCAAAGCCCGGCTTGGCAACAAGTTGCCTGAGCGCAAAGCGCAGATCGGTGAAGAATCCGCTCATTGCCATGTCAGCTCCTCAGAGCTTCGGAGGGTGTGGTGCGGCTGGCGCGCCAGGCGGGGAGCCAGCTTGCAGCGAGGGTGGCGAGCGTCAATACGGCGGCGACAACGATCATGCTCAAAGGATCCAGGGCAGCAATGCCGTAGAACGCGGAAGCAAAGGTGATTCCAATGAGTGCGAGTCCGATGAGCCCGACAACGAGGCCGATCACGAGCAGTCGTGCCGCTTCGCCGAGCACCATCGCAAGCAACTGGCCACGCTCGGCGCCGAGGGCGATGCGGATGGCAAACTCGCGTGCCCGCTGGGCGACGGCATAAGCCTGCACGGCATAGAGCCCGATTCCGGCAAGCAGCAGGGCGCCGAAGGCAAACAGTCCCACAAGCACGGCGAGCAGTCGGTTGGAAGCGAGCGCCGAACCCAGGCGTTGATGCATCGTTTGGATGTCGTAGAGCGGGATGCCGGGGACGATTTGGTGTGCAGTATTCTTCACTTGCGATATCACTGCGGCGGTGGATAATGGCGAACGCACGCTCAGATACCAGTTGCGGTTGCCCCTCCCGTTTGGACGCAGTGCATACAGTTGGTTGAAGTCAATGTAAACGTTTCCCATTGCGGGTGCAGCACCCAGGTTCGCGCGGTGTGCCGTGGACACGAGGCCGATCACGCGAAAAAGGTTGCCTGGCCGATTGTTGTTAGGGCCGTAGCTAAACTCGCGGCCAATGACGTTGTCGGTACCGAACATTTGTTGGGCGGCGAGCGTGTCAATGATCGCGATGCCCATGCCGCTTTGTGTGTCGTTCGGTTGGAAGTTTCTGCCGACCAGTAGATGCATGCCCAGTGCCGGTAGATAACGGCTATCGGTGATGGTCGTAAATGCAACCTTCGGCGTGGGATAGGCGTTTGGATGCCAAGGATATGGGTACACCGAACTTCCGCCCCTTCCGCCGTCGAATGGCACGTCGCTGCTTAGGCTCACCTTATTCGCTCCTGGCAATCGGGAAACAGCGCTGCGTACTTCGTCAAGCGCTGTTGCCATCTGAACAGAAGAATACTGTCCCGTCGGGAAGCTCAGCTTGAACGTGACGACATGGGCTGGGTTGAATCCGAGGTTGACGGCATTGAGATTAAGCAGACTGCGGCCAAGCAGCAGGCCGCTGCCGGCAATGGCGCAGGCGAGTGCGATTTGAGCGACGAGGAGTCCCTTGCGGATGCGCCGGGTCAGCGGGCCCGGAGAAGCGCGGCTGCCGCTTTCCTTCAAGGCGCCGGCGAGGTTGCGCTGGCGGAGGGAACCTAGACCCGCCAATGTAAAAATACCCGTCGAAATTATTGTCAGCAAGACGGCGATCAGTATGAGCATCGGCCAGGATGTGCCCGAAATCGAGGAGGCAGCGGCAGCTATACCGCTCTGCGAGAACAGACCAAGCAGGAGGCGCCCAAGTGCGGCACCCAAACCGGCACCGATCAAGCTAAGTAGAAAATTTTCGCGTGCAAGCGACCAAGCGATTGACCACTCATTGGCGCCCAGGATGCGGCGCAAGGTTAGTTCGCTACGCCGCGTGAAAGCACGTGCGAGAAAGAGGTTAGCCAGGTTAAACCATACGAGCAGCATCAAAAGGCCCGTCGCTAATGTCACTAGAACCAAAGACTGGTGCAAATCCCCGAGTCGGCTTGCGCGCCAGCTTTGACTGACGACGTGAAAGCCGAACTTTTTCAGCGATGCGATAACATTCGGGTCGCCATAGTTCGCGATCTGGCGTCGCAGCACTGCGTTCGCCTGTGTCGTGACGGTTTGCAGGGAGGCGCCTGGTGCCAGGCGTCCAATCATGTGTACATCGAAAGAACTGACATCGTCGGGGCTCCGATCGAACGCGCTGAGAGTGCGCGGCGTCCAGAGCGCCACCTGCGCCGTCGGGAAGTTGAAAGCTCTCGGCATGATGCCGATCACGGTGTAAAGCTTGCCGTTGAGACGCAGCGTCTTGCCGATTGCCGAGGGCTTGCCGTCGAATAGGGTTTGCCACAGTCGGTAACTCAGCACGACGACGGGCTGCGCCCCCGGCTGATTGCTTTGTGGACCGAAGACACGGCCGAGTATCGGTTGCACGCCGAGTGTTGGAAACACCGAAGCCGTAGCTTCGACGCCACTCAGGCGTCTTTCGTGATTGCCGAGCGCGAGGTTGTAACCCTGTTTGCGATAGACACCCGAATCGCTAAGCGCCGTGGCCTCTTTCTGCAACGCCAGCCAAGTCACAACGGAGGTGGCCTGCATTTTTGTCACGGCAGGCAGGTTGGCCGCGATATAGGTGCTCACGATCCGGCTGCCCCCGGGATAGGGCAACGGCGAGACGTAGTAGCGGTAGAGCAGCCCGAGTGTGGCGACGTTGATGCCGATGCCGAGTGCGAGCACCACGATTACCGTTGCCGAGAAGCGTGGATTGCGAAGCAGGGAGTTGGACCAGGCGGGAAGTTTCATCATATTCATCATCCGCGCAGAGCTTCGGAGGGTGTGGTGCGGCTGGCGCGCCAGGCGGGGAGCCAGCTTGCGGCGAGGGTGGCAACCGCCAATACGGCGGCGACGACGATCATGCTCAATGGGTCCACGGCAGCAATGCCGTAGAACGCGGAAGCAAAGGTGATTCCAATGAGTGCGAGTCCGATGAGGCCGATCACGAGGCCAATCACGAGGAGTCGAGCCGCTTCGCCGATCACCATTGCAAGCAACTGGCTACGTTCGGCGCCAAGGGCGATGCGGATGGCAAACTCACGTGCCCGCTGGGCGACGGCATAGGCCTGCACGGCATAGAGTCCGATTCCAGCAAGCAGCAGGGCGCCGAAGGCGAACAGTCCCACGAGGATGGTTAGCAAGCGATTAGATGCAAGCGCACCGGATACGCGCTGCTGCATGGTCTTGACGTTATACAGGGGGATGCCGGGCAGAATTTGGCCAGCAGTTTTGCTGACTTCGGATACGATCGTGGGGGTAGATAACGGAGAGCGTACGACGAGATACCAAGTGCGATGGCTCCACCACAGTGGCTGGAGCGGCAGGACCTGATCGCGGTCCACGTAGACGTTACCCTGCGCTGGTGCGGCGCCGACGCTGACGCGGTGTGAGGTGGAGACGACGCCGATTACGCGGAACAGGATGCCTGGGCCGTCAGCGTGTTCGCCGTAGAAACTGAACTGCCGACCGACCGCGTGCTCGGTGTTAAACAACTGTTTTGCCGTCAGGGTATCGATGATGGCTATGCCCATTTTACTTTTGGTGTCGGTGGGCGCGAAGTTGCGTCCAGCGAGTAGAGACAGGCCGAGTGCATGGATAAAGCCGGCGTCGGTGATGGTGGTAAAGGCCGAGGGATGTACGGTGGAATTTACTGGCCTTGGGAAAACGCCATTGCCTATTTTGGAGCCGTCGAACGGCACTTCGGACGCGATACTTGCCGACTCGATTCCTGCCAGCCGTCCGACTGACCTGCGCAGCGATTGGAGCCCCGCCGACATCTGGTCGAGGGAGTACTGGGATCGGGGCACGTCGAACTTGAAGGTCACGGTGTGATCGGCCTTGAAACCGAGATTGACCGTGTTGAGATTAAGCAGGCTGCGCCCCAGCAGTAGCCCGCAGCCGACGAGTGCACAGGCGAGGGCGATCTGCGAGACGAGCAGCGTTCTGCGGACGCGCCGGGCTACCGGGCCGTGCGACGTCCGAGTGCCGTCTTCGCCCAGCGCTGAGGCGAGATTGCGTCCATGCAGGAATCCCAGTCCCACCGCGGTGAATATCGCGGTCGAAACGAGCGCCAGAGCGATAGTGATGACGATCAGCACCGGCCAAGATGTGCCCGGTATGGAAGAGGCCGCTTCGCCGACGCCGTTACCTGAGAACAAGCCCAGCAGGAATCGTCCGAAGAACACGCCGACAAGTGCACCGAACAAGCTGAGTATGAAGTTTTCACGGGCCATTGATGCTGCGAGCGTACCGGTGCCGGCCCCGAGAATGCGGCGCAGGGTGAGTTCGCTGCGGCGGGCGAAAGTGCGCGCGAGGAACAGGTTGGCGAGGTTGAACCACACCAGCAGCATGAGTAGTGCCGTTGCGACTTGCACCAGCGTGAGCGAGCGTGTAAGGCCGCCGATGCGGCTTGCGCGCCATCCCTGGGCCACGAGGTGCAGTTGATATTGGGCGAGCATTGACTGCCCGGTTGGGCCAGCCTCGTCTTTGAGTACTGCATTTGCCTGGGAGGTTAGTTGGTGCAAAGAGCTTCCGGGGGCGAGGCGAACCACCATCTTGTCCATGAAAGATGTCATTTGATTGGACTTCAGTTCATAGGGTTGTATGACTCTGGGAGTCCAGAGTCCAGCCTGTGTAGTGGGGAAGGCGAAGCCCTTGGGCATGACACCGATTACGGTGTAGAGCTTGTCGTCGAGTCGCAGCGTCGCTCCGAGCGCTGAACGCTTGCCGCCGAAGAGCGATTGCCACAAACGGTAGCTGAGTACGGCTACCGGTTTCGCCCCAGACTTGTCGCTTTGCGGCTCGAACACCCGACCTAGTAAGGGTTGGACGCCGAGGGTGGAGAACGCTGAAGCAGTCATTTCCGCGCCTTGCAGACGACGTGTTTCGTTGCCGCGGACAAGGTTGTATCCGGTGCCTCGATACAGACCGGCATCGGCCAACGAGGGCGCCTTTTTGCGCAGCAGTTCGTAGGTGGGAATGGACATACTTTTGCCGGCCGGAATATTGGCGGCGAAGTACACAGTCGCGATGCGTCCGCCCGAACTGTAGGGCAGCGGCGAGACGTAGTAGCGATAGAGCAGGCCGAGGGTGGCGACGTTGATACCGATGCCCAACGCAAGGATCAGCACAACCGTGACGGAGAAACGTGGGTTGCGGAATAGGGGGCCGAACCAGGTGTGGATTTTTGCAAAGCTATTCAAGGCAGGCTTTCTCTCGATGGATTCCTGCCCTATACCAAGCAAAAACCGTGCCAAGACATGTTGTATTTATAAGTTATTGGTTTTTATTAATTAAATTTAATATCGGTTCTGGTCTGGGAGACAAGACGTTGCGTTACTGGGACCATCAGAGACGGGATTCCCATAATCGGGATTTTCTATTTCCAGCGAAGTCAGGCGCTAAAGCACTATGGCGCTTATTCCGAGTTGCCTGAGCCAAGCTGTCGTTATCGAAAGGGTTGCAGGCGCAGGGTACGGTAGATGCGGTCGCGGATGCAGGTGTTCACGCCTGCGGTGTCGGCGTAGTCGGGCCAGCGGGTGACTGTTTGCTGCACTTCCTCGATGATGGTTTCGGCGCGGCCGCGTTTCATGGACGCGGAGCGGGCGCAGGCCTTGAAGTCCTCCAGCGTGAACTGGTCGCGCTTGCCGTTCAGTGTCATCTGATGGGTGGATGTCCATAGCCCGGACGGGTTGTAACTGTAGGTCATGTCGAAGGCGGGGGCGAGTGACCAGGCGCCGGACTTGTTCATCAGAAAGGCGATGTTCTTGACATGGTCGTCCTGGTTGCGGGCGACGATGTTGAATGCTATGCGGCGGAATTGCTCCTCGACATCGCGCATCGGCAGGCCGAGTTGGCGAATCACGAGCAACGCCTGTTCGTAGCCGTAAGCCCCGGCCAGATTGAAGTCGTAATGGGCCAGTGCGCCGAGCGATTGCATGTGTAGTTTTTCACCATTCGCCAGGCGGTCGAAGCGCCGCGTCATGAAATGCCGCCGGCCATGTTCATCGAACAGCCGGCAATCGTTCATTTCGATGCCGGCATCGTGCGCCATTTGTGCGTAGGCGTATTCGATCACGCCGTAGCCTTGCGGGTCATCCAGTTCCTTGTCCCGGTTGCCGTACACACCGTCGAATTTAAGTACCCAGTACTCGAAGTCGTCGCCTGCCCGGACCTGACCCGAACGTACTTCGTTGGTCTTCGGATTCCAGGCGATCACGGCCTTGGCTCGTGCGCCGCCGGCCGAGGTGCCGACTCGCAGAATATCGCGCAGGGCGTTTTTGCTGGTGTCTTCGGCGAATGAGGCCGTGAAGTCGTTACGTTGCGTGAGTATTTCGGAGGCCAGCTCGACCAGGTGATCGACTCGAACTTTGCTGGTCTGGCGGGCCCTGGGTCCGGTGGCAGGTGCGAACTCCAGCGCGCCCATGCCGCGGGCACCGGTATAGCACAGGCGTTCGACGGCATTGAACGCGTCGGGTGTGCGACCCTCGGTGGCGAGCCAGGCATCGATCAGCGTGTTACCGAAGCGGTCCGGCAGCGAATCCGCGAGCAAACCGGGCAGACCATAAAATGTGTCGCGCGCGAGTTGCGGGAAGCTGTAGATTCGGTGCGCCAGCGGCATGACGAGCGGTGAGACTTCAATTCCGCTGCCGATAAATGCAGACGCGTATTCGAAGGCTGCCACTTCGGCGCCGTCTTCCAGCGATACGGCTCCGATGGTGCGTCCCCATAGCCGAACTTCAGCGAGCGTGCTCATGCGTTTTCATTCCACGTCCACGCCGCCGTGGAGGAGTTTTCGTCGGGGTTCGATGCCGGTGCGCGTTGCCGCGGCTTGCCCTTGAGTTGCAGCAGATCCATGGGGCGGGGCCCAGCCGGTGGCGCCATTTGCTCAAGCCCGTTCATCAGGTCCAGCACGCGGAGTATGCGGATCAGGCTCGAAAGCTGCACACTCGCTCCGGCTTCCAGTCGTTCCACCGTACGCTTGGAGACGCCGGCTTGCTCGGCAGTCGTGGCCTGCGTCAGTTTCAGGTCGAGCCGGCGGCGCGCCAGGCGCTCGCCCAGGGTTTCGAGTGTGGTCTTGTCGCTAAGGCTTTTGTTGATTTCCATCTCGTCACTTCTAACGAATTAATTCGATATAACTTAATATATCGCCATTTATGACGATTTGCAATGACTGCAAGTGGCTAGGCTGTGGCTGCCATGAAGATGGGAATGGCGTCCGATGCAGTCGTTAATTCAATGCAGGGAGTATATTGCGGGCACTCACTGTCGGAGCGGCATGCCCAATGCACTTCAGCGTAGCGGTGCTGGTTGCCGGCATGCTGTTCGGCGCCATCGGCGTCGGCTATTTCATGTACGGCAAGCGCGCGGAGCGGCCGGTGGCTCTCGTGTGTGGTGCCGTGCTGGCCATTTTCCCGTGGTTCGTCACCAACCTCGTTGCGCTCATCGTAATAGGGGTGGCGTTACTCGCCGCCCCCTTCGCGGCCGCATGGTGGTTTGGAATTTAAGCCATCTCTGAAAATTCGTTCTTAACCGTGTTGCTCTGCGATGTCTGATCCCGTCTTGCGGTAGGCTTTGCACGCATTGCCCGTTTTCGTCTCCCCGCCCTTCATTGCGGCGAGCGTTTTCAGATGGGCAAGGCGATCCTTCGGCGACATTGCGCCGAGGCGCGCGGCGGCCTTGTAAAAGGTGGGCAGGTTGCCATTCATGCAGGCAAGCAGATGGCGGAACGCAGGCTCCCAGCGATCATAGGTGGTCATCTGGGCGAAGCTCGCGTTGTTGAGATTCTCCAACCAGCCAGGCGAGTAGGTGATATCGAAGCGCTTGCCGACTTGAAGAAAACGTGCGATGAGCCACTGGTATGCCGCGTGCTTTTCTTTCCTTTTTTGTGTATCTGATGCATTCGACGCGTAAATGGCGGTGAGTTTTGCGCGCGTCTCTTCAACATCTTTTGTCGTTGCCATGTCGCTCCCGCGCTGGTCGCGCCAAATGGGCAACAGAGCCGGATCGTGGGTGGTGAAGTATCGCTCTACGCCCACGTCCTCGACGGTGTCGGCGAAGGATTCGTTGAAGGCGGAATCGCCCTTGACGTAGAGCTTCTGGTGCGCAAGCTCGTGAAACAGGATTCCTGCAAGTGCAACATCGTTCCAATCGAGCATGCTGGAGTAGACCGGATCGGCAAACCAGCCTAGGGTCGAGTAGGCGGGCGAGCCGTCGAGGTATACATCGTCGCCCTGCTTTGCGAGTTTGTCGGCGAATGCCTGAGCTGCCTTCTCATTGAAATAGCCCCGATAGGGCACGCAACCGCTGAACGGGAAACACCACATCTTGGGTTTGAGTGAAAATTCCGGCGCTGCGTACACGACCCAGACGGGGTACTCGCGATTCAGTTTGACGTAACTCTTGTAGCTCCCGTTGTCGGGCAGTTTGAGCTCGGTGGTGGCGTACTTCCGGACCGCCATGACAAACTCGAGTTTTTTACGCACATCAGTCGGTGTCGCTGGATCGGCAATGACGGTTTTGATCGGTTTGCGTTCACTGAGCACCTTCAGCTCGCCGTTGGTC
Organism: Gammaproteobacteria bacterium; assembly: GCA_050738295.1. Taxonomy (GTDB): domain Bacteria; phylum Pseudomonadota; class Gammaproteobacteria; order JAKDMP01; family JAKDMP01; genus JBAUSV01. Next base: position 1,586 of record JBOHZI010000069.1, on the reverse strand, counting down.
GCCTGTCCATAGTAGGAAAGGCTGCAGGCACCAAGCACAAGGCCGGCAACCGCCACCAGCCCTCGCATCAGTCCGGCTCGCATACGCTTCCCAGTCATCCAGATACTCTAGCAGGATTCTGTGGCGAGCAAAATGTGGGCGCGCGCGTCTTATTCGATTGGGCCGTTCACAGCTGCCGCGACCTTGTCGTTGCCGATGCCGCGCATCTGAGGGTTCAGTAGGCACAACAGTGCGAACAGGCACAGAATGGCCCCGGCTCCGCCAAACAGCTCCGTCAGGGAGATGATCTTGAGCAGCCCGCCGGCGGCGGCTGCGGAGAGTGGGCCAAGCCCCATGAACACAAACAGCAGCACGCTCATGGTGCGCCCCATCATGTCCTGCGTGACGCGGCGCTGGATCCAGGTGATGACTGCGATCTGAACGATACCGGCGAGTAGACCGATAGCGGCGAGCAGGGCCGCGCCCACCAGCGTGGAGTGCACTACCGTCAGGGCGAAGATGACCACGCCTACGCTGGTGTCGATGGTCAGCACCATGAGCCCGATGCGCCCGCGGGCCAGCTTTGTGCCCACGCCGGAGAGCAGACTGCCCAGCAGCATGCCGCCGCCATTGGCCGTCATGAGTACACCGAGCGAGGCCGCGCCCCAATCCAGACGGGTGTCTGCAAGCACCGGCAGCCCGACCTGGATCGGGCCGCCCACAAAGACCGAGACCACGGCGGCATAAATAATGAACGCGCGCAAGGAGACGTCGGACCAGATGATGCGCACACCGCTCGCTACGGAGGCAAACACGCCGCCCGTCGATTTGGGCGGGTTGTAATCGCTGTGAATGCGGATCATGACGAGCGAGGCGAGCGAGAAGAGGAAACTCACGGCATCAATGCTGAAGGCGAGCCCCATCCCGTGCGCATCGGTGAGCGTGTGCGTGCCGCTTTTGTGCGCGCCCACGCTGATGACCAACCCCGCCAGCGCGGGCCCCACGAACAGGCTCAATTGGCGCATGCCCATGATCAGGGCATTTGCCGGCTGCAATTGCTGTGGTTTCACCAGTTGCGGCAGGATTGCCGAACCGGCCGGATAGGCAAAGGCAGTGGAGAGGCCGATTCCGAGTGCCAGCAGATAGATCATCCACATCTGGATCAAACCGCTCAGCACCAGCGCCGCGAGGATCGCGATCAAGATGGCGTTGATGGAGCGCGAGCCGAGCAGCACGCGGCGTGGTGACATGCGATCCACCACCGCGCCGCCGATGAGCATGAACAGTGCCCGCGGCAGCGCCATGGCCGCCAGCACCAGGCCCAGCGCGGCGGCATCGCCGGTGAGCTTCAGTACCAGCCACGGCAGCGCCACCAATGTGAACTGGTCGCCCATCGCCGACAACGTGCTGCCGCCGAACAACAGCTTGAAATCGCGGTTGGCGAAGATTGATGGCTGCGCAGGATCGCGTTTCATTACGGGCTTCCGGTTCGGTTATTCGTTTATCGATGCCACCAGCGCCGGTGCTGCGCCGAAGTGAACCGCAGTTTAACGCATCCATTCGCCTATGGAATAAGGCCGGACCTTTGTTTTTCTCTTCCAGAAAGG
>JBOHZI010000068.1:0-10153 GCA_050738295.1 Gammaproteobacteria bacterium | reverse complement strand
CTCCATGAGCGCGAGATCGTTCGCGCCGCCCAAGGCCGCCTCGGGTGGATTGTTCAATGCAGCCGCCTCATCGAGCAATCCCGGTACTGGAACGACGAAACGCTGTATGCATCGGTACTTTGCACCGATACCGAGATTGCATTGCGCCAAGGGGACTTGTCGTTACTTTTACCTCCCGATGCAGGAGAACCACAGCGCACTGAATAAGAAACCAACTGCCAGGCGGATGTCCGGGATCTGTCGGTTGGTACGCTTCATGTGTCCGGGTTCGCGTTCTCACGTTCGAGCGGTGCATGGGACAGTATGGATTCGCTGGCAGCGCGTGTTGATTCCACGATGTGGCGGACTTCGTCCGAGGCGGGCTCTTCCGATATGCCGGTGAGCATCCGTTCGGCCGCATCGAGCATGGCATGTAACCGAGTGCCGCGGAACACGCTGCGTTCGTGCTCAGGCGCCTCGATGAGCGGGGCTAGAATTCGCCTGAGGTGTTTCAGGCCGGGGATGTCCATCGTTGATACCGCGCCTATGCTGGTGACGTCCTCGAAGTTCGTTTCCAGCCAGTCGAGTACCTGCTGACGCTCGGTCTGTCGCAGCCGGTCCGCCTGGGTCAGCACGATGTGCACCGGAATGCTCTGGGCATGGGCGCGCGCGACGATGGCCCGTTCGTCGAGACCTGGCAACGATCCGGCTCCCAGGCAAAGGATCACCACGTCGCATTCCCAGACCGCGCGCGGGGCCGCAGCGCCCAACGCCGGCTCGGTTGCGCCGAGTCCCGGTGTATCGAGCCAGGCGGTTCCTCGTGGAACGGCGGGCGTGACCAGTTCGCAGTGTGACCCTTCGGTCCCTGTGCAGGCAATCCACTGCGCCCGTTCCGACCACGGTCGAGTTTCGCTTACCTTCCCCGCCGTCGGCACGATACGCACCGCTTGCGTGCCGTGGCGTAGATGCAGCATGCGACGGGTGACCGGCGCCGCGCCTGAGGGAAGCAGGTCTTCGCCCAGTACGCTATTGATGAGTGATGATTTGCCGGTGCTGACGCGTCCGAATACGCCGATCACGAGATCCGGATCGCGTAGCCGTGCAGCGAGTGCCCGCAGCGCGCCATGCAGGGGCGAGAGTGAGCGTAGTGTCAGCAGGCGGCGCAACGGCGCCAGCGCCGATCCCGGTGCGAGAGTGTCCGGTGTTGCTCGTTCGCCGGGATGCCCGCCGGCGAGCAGAATACGAGCCTGCGCCAACCGTTCGCGTAGTCGTGTGGCCTCTCGGCGAAGAGTCGCCTCAAGGGCCGGATCAGCACCACCCCAAGCCCTGGTTTCGCCCTGCGCCAACTCGGACAAAGCAACTTCGGCCAATTGCCAGTCGGTTTGCGCGGCCCAGCGTGCGGGAACATTCGGCGCCTCTCGCACCACGCCAAGTGCATCCAGCAAAGCGATTAATGCGCTACGGACATCCTCTACCGTTTCGCTCAGCAAAAAAACTTCATCCGCCGTGAAGTCGTCGTATTCCGAGTCGAAGGGGCCCGCAAGGGTGATTCCAGCATGCCGTAATGCACTGGCGAGCAGGCGATCCACGTGCACGAGCGTCGCACGTACATGCCGTGCCACGGGACCGTCTAGTTGTGCGTCGGTCGCCATAACGAAAATCGTACCTCGAAGTTCAATGCAACACGCTGGCGGCGGCGAGCAGAGTGACCGATAGCGCCGCAACGATATAGGCAGCGTACAGCGTCACCCGTCCATGGTGCATGCGGGCGAGGCGTGTGGCGAGGTATTGTGAGCCACCGATGAGTGGGTACAGCGTGAAGCGATCCACGATATGCACCATGTGGGCGCTGCGTCGGATGGCCGTTACGAAGGCGCCGTGACGTTCCGCTTCTTCGACGATCACGGGGCGCAGCAGGCGGTTAAAAGTGACACGCACGGGGGCAGCGAAGGCAGTGGCAGTATAAGTCATTTCCGGGCGCAGACGCGCGAGACCCGCATCCCACAGAGCGCGGCGATGGGCTCGCCGACGGCGGCGCAGGCCACGGGTTGCGAGCCATACGATCAGCAGCAGGAACACCAGCACGATGAAGGTGAGGGCGGTGGACATGGCATAAATCACGGGTGTTGTTGCGCCGCCCGAGTGCAGAACGACGAGTCCGCGCAGCGGCATGACGCCGCGTCCGATTTGAGCGCCGATCTGCGTCAGGTCATGCACTATGCCGGCGGCCAGCACCTGGGTGTGATGGAAAAACGCGGGAACGAGCGCGGCGGTGGGATCGGCGCCGGTGAGCGGTGCGGTTAATCGGCCGAGCACGGGGATTACACCGGTGGCGACTACGCCGAGGCCGAAGCAGACGATTACGAGTATGCCCATGGGGGCGGTCACACTGAGCGGCATGCGTTTGACCTGCGCGGCTTCGCGTGAGCGCGGCAGGCCGAGCAGCGTGGAGCCGGCGAGCATCGTGAAGCAGGTCAGGGCGAGCCCTGCGGTGAGAGCGAGCAGGGCACCTGAAAGCGCGAAGGTGATGCGCACCGGAACGGGGGCTATTTGGACAACGCGCAGCAGCGATTCCAGCGTGAGCCATTCGCTCACGAAGCCATTGAACGGCGGCAGGGAAGCGATGGCGAAGGTGCCGATCAAAAATAGCGTGGCGAAGAGCGGGACGCGTTTCATCAGCCCGCCCAGGGCATTCATTTCGTCGGTGCCGACGGCGCTTCGGATGCCGCCTGCGCCAAGGAACAGCAGCGTCTTGTAGGCCGAGTGATTGAGCATGTGATACAGCCCGGCCACCAGAGCGAGCCCGGCGAGCAGCGGATGGCCCAAAGCGGTAAAGGCAAAACCTGCGCCGAGTGCAGCCACCACAATGCCCAGGTTCTCTATCGAACTCTGAGTGAGCAAGCGCGTAATGCTGCGTGTTGCGAGTGCATAGACGATGCCGAGCAGTGCCGTAATCGCGCCGGTGACGAGCACCACGAGTGCCGCCCACAGGGCGTGGCTGGCGAGTGGTCCGTCGATGGTCCACAAAGCGAAGACGCCGAGGTTGAGCGTGGCGCCGGAGAAGATCGGAGTCAGACTGCGCGGAGCCGCGCTGTAGCCTTCGCTCATCCAGGCATTGACGGGCACGATGCCGGTCTTGACACCGAAGCCGAAGAACGTCAACAGGAACCCCGCCCAGATGACGCCCGGCGAAAATCCACCGGCTGCGGCAGCAATGCCTGCGAGTGACATTGTGCCGGCGGCGTGGGCGAGCATCAACAGGCCCGCCAGGGCGGCGAGTGCCCCCGCTTCGGACAGGGCGAAGGTGAGATAACCGGCACGTACGTGGCGGCGTTCGTCGTGATCGAAATTTACCAGTGCCCACAATGCGAGCGACATGATCTCCCAGCAAAAAACGAAACTGAGTACGGCGCCGGCCATGAGAATCGCGATCATCGAGGCGTACAGCAGCGTGGTCAGACCTAGCAACAAACGGGCGCGTTTCGGTAGATAACGGTCGGAATCATGCACGACGAAGGCTACCGACAAGGCATACACGGCGGCTGCGATGATCAGGAAGAAGGCACGCGTTGGATCGAGCGTGAAGCCGAATCCCAGCAGGATGGCGAGCGCGCCCGACACGAAGGTCGAGGAGTGACCGCTCAGGAGTACGCGGGCACCGCCGATCAGCACCAGCAGCGCTGCCGCCCAGGCGCCCAGAAGGTAGCCGCTGCGTCTCAGCGGGGATGTTGGCAACAACAGCGCCAGCAGAGAAAAGCCAAGTGCGAGGTAGTTCCAGGCGATCCAGTTCATGCGTGTTGTCCGCCTTTTCCGATTTCGATCATGTCAGAGCAACACCTTGGTGGCGAGCAAGGCGACGAGGAGCGCGATTAGCACGTAGGCCGCATAGGCGGTGACGGCGCCGTGATGCAAACGGGCGAGACCGTTGGCGGTTGCGCGCGAACCTTTCGCGATGGGTGCGATGATCAGCCGCTCGACGATATTGCTCGACAGCTCGCGATGCTGGCTGGCCGTCAGGAACGCACCGTGATGTTGTTCGTGACTTGCCACCACGGGGTTGAATACGCCATGAAAGAGCACGCGCACCGGGGAGGCGAAGGCGGTGGCGTTATAGGTCATTTCCGGACGCAGGCGCGCCAGACCGGCGTCCCACAGAACACGGCGACGTGCTTTCCGCCGGCGTCGCAGGCCACGGGTGGCGAGCCATACGATCAGCAGCAGGAACACGATCACGGCGAACGACAGCGCGGTGGACATGGCATAGATCACCGGTGTTGTTGTGCCGCCAGAATGCAGCACGACAAGTCCGCGCAGCGGCACGACGCCACGTCCGATCTGGGCACCGATTTGCGTCAGGTCATGCACGATGCCGGCGACGAGCACTTGGGTGTGGTGGAAGAAGGCGGGGACGAGCGCTGCGGTAGGGTTGGCGCCGGTGAGCGGTGCCGTTAGACGTCCGAGTATCGGAATCACGCCGGTGGCGAGTACGGCCAGACCGAAACAGACGACAGCGAGCCCCGCCATCGGCACGACGACCGAACGGGGCGCACGCCGCGCTTGTGCCGCTTCATGCGAGCGTGGCAGTCCGAGCAAACTGGTGCCCGCGACCATGATGAAGCAGGTCACGGCCAGCCCGGCGGTGAGAGCGAGTGCTGCGCCCGAAAGCGCGAAGGTGATGCGCACCGGGACAGAGGCCACTTCGACTACGCGCAACAACGATTGTAGCGTGAGCCACTCGCTGACGAAACCGTTGAACGGCGGCAGTGCGGCGATGGCAAACGCGCCGATCAGAAACAGTGTGCCGAGCAACGGGAGACGACGCATGAGTCCGCCCAGGCGGTCAAGGTTGTGAGTGCCGGTGGCGACGTCCATGCCGCCGGCACCGAGAAAGAGCAGCGTCTTGTAGGCCGAGTGATTGAGCATGTGATAGAGGCCCGCGACCATCGCGAGCCCGGCGAGCACCGGATGACCGAGCGCGGCGAAAGTAAAGCCCGCACCGAAACCGGTGGTGGCGATGCCGATGTTTTCGATCGAACTTTGTGCGAGCAGGCGTTTGAGGTCGCGCTCAATCATGGCGTACACGATGCCGACCAGCGCCGTGGCCGCACCGGTAGCGAGAATCATCAAACCGAGGCGCGGATCGGTGTGCGCGAGCGGCGCATCGAGGCGCAAGAAAGCATAGAGGCCCAGATTGAGCGTAGCGCCGGAAAGGATCGGCGAGATTGAGCGTGGTGCATTGCCGTGCGCAACCGGCAGCCACAAATTGAGCGGCACGATGCCGGCCTTCATGCCGAAGCCGAAAAACGTCAGTACACAGGCGGCGGCAACCAGACCGGGCGAGAGTGATGGCACGGTAGCCGCGATACCGGCGAGCAGCGGAGTGCCCGCTGCCGTGGCAAGCAGTAATAATCCGGCAAGCCCCGCGAGCGAACCGGTTTCGGACAACGCGAGCGTGAGCAGGCCGGCTGCCACCGGTGCACTGGCGCGCGTTTCGAAACCGATCAGGCCCCAGATGGCGAGCGCCGCGATTTCCCAGGCCACGATAAAGGCGACGATGTCGGCGGCAGTGAACAAGGCAACCATGGCCGCGAACGTGAGTGCAACGAGCCCGATGAACAGCCCGCGTCGGGCCGGCAGCCAGGCGATACTATCGCGAATGACGAAGGGCAGTGTGGCGGCGAATACACCCGCCGTTACTAGCAGGAACAGACCGGATAGAGGCGTCAGTGTGAAGCTGAAAGTGCCGATCACGGGTAATGCCAGTACGGCAAGCACGCGATCCGCCGACCCGGTAAGGGCGGTCACCGCGACCCATGCGATGCAGGCACAGCCGCTAGTCAGCAGCAGCCAGGCGACGGCGGGTGCAGTGCGGCGTCCGGGTAACAACGCGGCCAGGGGTGCCGCACCGATCAACACGAAAGCGAGGGCGAACGTCGTCAAGGCTGCTCTTCGAGCGCATGAGTTTGGGCACGTCCGGTGACGGCAAGCAGCGCGTGAATGATAGCCAGCGGTGGCGGCGGGCAACCGGGTATGACGAGATCTACGGGGATGACATCAGCGAGTCCACCAGCGCTTGCGAAGCTGGTACCGAACACGCCGCCGTTGATCGCACACACGCCCATCGCCACCACTCGTTTGGGATCGGGCATCGCCTCGTAGGCCTTGAGTACTGGTTCACGCATGGCCTCGGTCACCGGCCCGCCGACCAGCAGCACATCGGCATCGCGCGGACTGGCGGTAATGAAGATGCCGAAGCGGTGCAGGTTGTACGGCGGTGCATCGATCAACCGTACCTCGCCCATGCAGCCGCCGCAGGCACCGGCGTCTACATAGCGCACATGCAGCGAACGCCTGAAACGACCCGACAAGGGCTCGCGAGCGCGGGGGGCACGTGCTGTCCACTCGAAGCTCTCGCCCCAGGGCAGTGCCTGTTCGCCATGCCGGCAACGCTGGCAGTGCACGCAGTGCTCGAAATCTACCGCTACGCCGTTGGCCACTGTAGTCAATGCCGCCGTTGGACACCGTTCGACCACGTCCTGCCCCGAGCCGGTACCGGGCTGCGGACGTCCCGGCGTCACACCGGGAGCACGTTCTTCGCGCCGTGGCCAGTGCGTGGTGCGAATGCCTCGCGCGAGGCTATGTAGCGTCCAATTAGCCATTAGCGATCATTCTCCGCAACCGATAAACCGAAACTTGCCAATATGATCGGAAAGTCCTGGAAGGCTGCGCCTTCGACGGCACGATGAAAGGCATGCCAGTTGCGAAAGCCCGGTGTGCCCGCGCGCCAGCGGGCGATGTGTCCCTCGGCATCGAGACGCAGCCAGTGGAAAGTGGCACCGGACGGCGCCTCCGTCCAGCCGAGTGCACCGCCGGGTGCGGGCGTGCACTCCGTAGCTATGGGCCCGTCGGGTAGTTCACTCAAGGTGTGTGCGATCAACTGCGCGGAGATGGCCGTCTCGGCGAGCCATACGCGCAGCCGCGCGTAGCCGTCGCCTTCGATTTCGCCGGGAATCTCGGGTGGCGTTTGGGCGTAGTCGCCGTAAGGCAGGGCGGTGCGCAAATCAAGTGCTCGACCCGAAGCGCGAGCGACGGGTCCGACTACGCCGTAGGTGTCGGCCAGCTCTGGCGTGAGGGTGCCCATCTCCTCGATGCGGTCGAGGAAGCTCGAACTGCGCGCAAGCCACACGCCGAGCTTGGCCAACTCGGCGGCTGTCGTGCGTACGCCTTGATCAAGGCGTGCGAGTGCGGCTGCGTCCGGTGCCCAGGCCAGGCCGCCGGGCGCGATGAGGCCGAACAAGTAACGATGGCCGCAGACTTCGCCGCTGAGACGCAGCAGCTTTTCCGTGATCTCCTGGGTCATGGACTTGCCCACGGCGAGCGCGGTCGAACCGGCCAGTTCGGCGATGGCGGCGACGTGATAGCGCATGCGTTCGAGTTCGGCGAACACAAGACGCAGCGCACGGGCGCGTGGCGGCACTTCGCACTCGGCGAGTTTTTCCAGTGCCTGACAGTAAGCCCAGGCGTGAGCGAATGCGGCGCTACCGCTGAAACGCTCGGCCAGCAGCAAGGCATGTTCGGGCGTCTGGCCTTCGGCGATTTTCTCGACGCCTCGGTATTTGTAGAACAGGCGTGTGTGGGCCTGACGAATCTGTTCGCCCGGTGTTTCCAATAGCCACAAGCCGGCTTCGTGATAGTCGCCCCAGATCGGCCCAACGGGCAGCACTAGCGCGCCTTCTTCGTCGAGCAGACGACGCGGTTGCCAGTTTTCCCCGAGTCCGCGTTCCTGCGGACGCACGCGCGCATCGAATGACCGTCGCATCGGCGTGACGTCTTCCGGCCATTCGTTGTCATGGAGTACAAAATCGCCGAGGAATGGGTGCCCCGCAAAATGGATCCCGTAGAGATCTTCGGCTTCGCGTTCGTGCCAGTCGGCAGCATGTATCCGGTCGCTGATCGACGGCAACGCAACGCCTGGTGCCGCTCGGGTTTCGATTTCCACTCGCGTGGCATCGTCCGGCGCGTAAAAGAAATAATGCACGACGTAACCGTCGATCTCGTCCGTCGGTTCGACCACCAGCGTGGCGAACTCGCAGCCGTAGGCGGTCGTGAGTTCAACGGCCAGATCGGGCACGGCCTCGGTGGCCGCGTCAATAATCAGTCGGTCTTCGCCTGTGCGTGCCGACAAACCGGGTCGCCCGTTGCCGAGCCACGCAAGCAACTCGTCGCGCCGACTCACGACGCACCACCGAGTAATGCGGCAGCGTGCTGGATCAGGGATGCAAGCGGCGGAGGTAGATAAAAACCGAACACAAGCATCGGCACGAAGGCAACGATTAACGCGATGACGCTGGTCGTGGGCATTTTCACTCGTGGTGCCGTTTGCGGTTCGCCGAACACGATGCGCCCCACCTGGTAGAGGATGGCGATGAAGGCGAGCACGATGAAGGCGGTCAGCAGGCCCGTTGCCACGTATTGTCCCGAACCGAAACCGGTACTCAGAATCTTGAATTCGGAAATGAACAGCGCAAACGGTGGCACGCCGGCAATGGCCAGCGCGCCGAGCAGGAGTGCCCAACCGACGACGGGCGAGCGCCCAAGTAGCCCGCGCACGGCGGAAATTTCCTGGGTACCGAAGACGATGGCCGCGAGCCCGGCCGCATAAAAGCAGAATGATTTTGTGAACGCGTGGGCAAAGAGCTGATACACCGTGCCGAGTTCGTGGGCCGCGGCGCCCAGGCCGCAGGCGGTGAGGATGATGCCCATGTGTTCGATAGTGGAATAGGCAAACAGGCGCTTGAAGTCGTGCACCTGCAACAGAAGAAATGCAGCGGTGCCGACGGTGATCAAGCCCGCGACGATGTACCACAGCGCGGGATGGGCGATACCCGGATTCGACGCCAGCGCCGGATAAATTCGGAGCAACATGTAAAGCGCGGCGCTTACCTCCACGCCCGAGAGCAGGGCACAGATCGAAGCCGGCGCTTGACTGTGTGCATCGGGCAGCCAGGTGTGCATCGGCACCAGTCCCGTCTTGGCGCCGAAGCCGATCAGCCACAGGACGAAACTGACCAGGAGCACGGCGGGCTGCATGTGCGGAGCTGCCGCGAGGAGGCCCGACCAGCTCACTGGCTCGCCCTGGTGGTTGATTCCGTAATAAAGCACGAGCACACCGAACAGCGCGATCATCGCACCCATGGTGGTGAGCGCGACATACTTCCAGGCCGCCTCCAGCGCTTCGGAGCGGTTTTCGTAGGCAACGAGAAATGCGGAAAAGATCGTTGTCAGTTCAATCGCGATCCAGATCACCGCCAAGTTAGACACCAGCGGTACCGCGAGCATCGAGGCGAGAAACAGGTTGTACAACGGATAGTACTGACGGTAGCGCGGTGGCGGCGCGTCAGCGTCATATTCGGCCGCGCGTGCGCGTAGATAACCGATGGAATACAGCGCAGCCGTTACGCCGACAAAGGCGACGAGCAACAGGTACAGGGCAGACAATGCATCCAGCGAAAGGCCGCGATGGGCCGTGTAAATCGTGCCCCCATGCGTCACGTGCAGCGCTGCGACGATAGACAGTCCCAATACGGCAAGCGTCCCCGCAAGCGTCGTCCACGGTGCGAGCCGCCGGCTGGGAAGCGCGAGCAAGGTCGCGATCCCGGGCACGATAAGAATCCAGGCCAGCTCCATTAGCGTTTTTCCTTGAGTTCGGAGAGCAGGCCCACGCGCGTCATGCCGGTCACGCGGCGAATGCTGCGGATCAGCAGGCCGATCACGAGCGCCGCAATAGGCACGTCCACGGCGGCGGCGATCTCGGCGATGATAGACAGATCGCTGACGATAGCGATCGAGGCAAAGAAGGCACCGCTTTCCATGATGAGCAGGCCCATGAGTTGAGCGACAGCCTCGCGGCGCACGGCCACGGTGAAGGCGCCGAAGAAAATCGCCATCAGCCCCGTCGGCAGATTGATTACGGCGAACGGTTGGCCGGGTATGGCATGCACGAGCGGATTGGCGACCACCCAGGCAATGAGCGCCAGCCCCGCAGCGTTCAGCACCGAGACGGGAATGGTGAGTACCTGATCCACTTCGCGCCGTTCGTAGATTTCGCTACCTGCCGACCAACGCAGCACCAGCGGTATGGCGATGACCTTGGTCGCGAACGTGATTGCCGCCA
>JBOHZI010000067.1:0-10163 GCA_050738295.1 Gammaproteobacteria bacterium | reverse complement strand
GACGTAGGTCTTGGCGGGTACCGTCTGGGCGAATTCGGCGCGCCGTTCGCCGAATGGAACGACCGCTACCGGGATACCGTGCGCCGGTTCTGGCGCGGCGATGAGGGCGCGCTGACCGAACTCGGCGGCCGCCTGCTCGGCTCTTCCGAATTGTTCGAGCCGGGCGGCGACAGACCATGGGCGAGCATCAATTTCGTCACCTGCCACGATGGCTTCACGTTGAACGATCTCGTCTCCTATGAACACAAGCACAATGAGACGAATAGCGAAGACAATCGCGACGGCAGTGACAATAATCTAAGCACCAACTACGGCACGGAAGGTCCCACCGAAGACGAAAGCATCAATGCGCTCCGCCACCGCCAGCGCCGCAACATGCTCACGACGCTGCTGCTTTCCCAGGGCACGCCGATGATTCTCGGCGGCGACGAGTTCGGACGCACGCAAAACGGTAACAATAACGCTTGGTGTCAGGACAACGAGTTGTCCTGGTTCGACTGGGAAGGCATCGGCGAGCGGGAACGAGCCGACATCGATTTTGTCGCCCGGTTGATCGCATTCCGACGCGAGCATCCGATTCTGAGCGCGCCGCGCTACCTGCATGGCCGCGTTCACGACGCCGAAGGTGTACCCGACGTCCTCTGGCTGGCCGCGCAAGGAGGCGAACTTTCCTATGACGAATGGCACCGGGCCGAGAGCCGCACGGTTGGCATGTTTTTAAACGGCCGCGCCGAAATCGGCCGCGATGCTCGCGGCCGGCCAGTGCACGATGCCTGTCTTCTGATTATTCTCCATGCCGGAACCGAAAGCATCGAATTCAGTTTGCCGGACAGACCTTCGGGCAACGGATGGAAACGCTTGCTGGATACCGCGCGCGATTCAGCCTGGCAGGAAGAAACGCTGAACGGGGGAACAGTCGGCATCGAGGCGCGTTCGGTCGTCGTGCTGGAGCGCATGAGCGCGTAATGCAGCGGAGACGTCGGCTGGCTTTCGGCGCCGAGATTGTCCCCGGCGGAGTGCGCTTTCGATTCTACGCGCCGACGCTCGACGAAGCCGCGGTGGCGCTCGACGCGGGCGATCGGATTGCGATGGAGCGTTCGCCGGACGGCTTTTTCGAGGTCACAGTTGCTGACGCAAGCGTCGGTACGCGCTACCGCTACGAAATCGCGCCGGAAGAAACGGTGCCCGATCCGGCCAGCCGTTTCCAGCCGCAAGATGTGGACGGTCCGAGTGAAGTTGTCGATCCGTCCGCCTACGAATGGGGCGATGCCGCCTGGCGCGGTCGGCCGTGGAGCGAAGCCATCGTCTATGAGCTGCACGTCGGTTGCTTCAGCGCAAGCGGTGATTACGCAGGCGTCGAACGCCGCCTTGACCATCTCGAACGCCTGGGCATCACGGCGATCGAACTCATGCCGGTGTCCGATTTTTCCGGCACCCGCAACTGGGGCTACGACGGCGTACTGCCGTATGCACCAGACAGCAGTTATGGCAATCCTGAATATCTGAAGAAACTAATCGATGCCTGCCACACGCGCGGACTCATGGTGCTGCTCGATGTCGTCTACAACCATTTCGGCCCGAGCGGCAATTACCTGGGTCGCTATGCGCCCGGTTTCTTTCACCCTGAGCGTCACACGCCCTGGGGTGCCGCACTCGCCTTCGACAACCCGGTACTGCGCCGCTTCTTTATCGAAAACGCGCTTTACTGGCTGGAGGAATATCACTTCGATGGCCTGCGCCTGGATGCGGTACACGCCATCGACGAAGAGCCGGGCGGCGAGGCTTTCTTAAGCGAACTCGCAAAGCATGTGCGCGAGACCATCGGCGAGCGCGACATACATCTGGTGCTCGAAAACGACCGCAACGCAGCGCACTGGTTGCCACGCACAGGCCAGCCACGGCTCTACACCGGCCAATGGAACGACGATTTTCACCACACTGCGAATGCCGTAGCGACTGAAGAAGGCGACGGTTACTACGGCGATTATGCAGATCGCCCGGTCTGGTATCTGGCACGCACACTGACCGAGGGGTTTGCATATCAGGGCGAACGCTCAGTGTTTCGCGACGGCCGGACACGTGGCGAACCCAGCGCGGGCGTGGCACCGACTGCCTTCGTCAATTTTCTTCAGAACCACGACCAGATCGGCAATCGCGCCTTCGGCGAGCGACTTACACATCTGGCGCCACCCGAACGTCTGAGCACACTCTACGCACTGCTTTTTCTGTCCCCGGGCGTGCCGCTCGTGTTCATGGGTGAGGAATGGGCGGCGGCTACGCCCTTTCTTTTCTTCTGCGATTTTGCAGGCGAATTGGGTGAAGCAGTCCGCACCGGACGGCGCGAGGAATTCAGCCGTTTCGCCGCATTCAATGATGCTGACGCAGGCCGGGAAATCCCCGATCCACTGGCGCGCGAAACCTTTTCACGCTCACGACTTCGCTGGGACGAGGCGGGTGAATCAATGCACGCCGAATGGCTAGCCTTCGTCTCCGACCTGATCGCCCGCCGGCGTCGCGAACTGGTGCCGTTGCTGAACGGAATAACCAGCGGTACCTGGCAGATGTTCGAAGAGGCGGCCTTTGCCATCGAATGGCCGCTTGCGGACGACGGATGTTGGCGCGTCGAGGCGAACCTGGGCGAAATACCGGTTCGGATGTCGGGGCAGCGTGGACGACTCATCTACGCGCATGCAACGGAAGCGGGAGAAACACTGCCGCCCAATTCGATCCGAGTGACGCATGACGATGAGTAGACTGAACGCACTCGCCGAGGCCATCGGACTGGCGACAAGCTACATCGAAATCGATGGTACACGGCGGCAGGTTCCAGCCGACAGTTTGTGTGCGCTCATCAAAGGGCTCGGCTACGACGCCGACGAGAACGGAGTGGAGGCAACGCTCGCAGCACTCGCGCAAGAAAAGCAGTCAAGACTCGTGCCGCCAACCATTGCAAGCTTCGAACCTGCGCCGCCAAGCGTGGTGCTGAACCCGCATGCCATCGCTGCCGATGCGATTGAATGGACACTCGAAGGCGAGGGACGGGAGTTGAACGGTGCAAGCGCAACCGCCGATCTCGAGGCCGGCAGCGAAGGGCTACTGCTGAGCCTGCCTGCGCTCCCACCCGGCTATTACCAGGTACGCATCAGTACCGGAAAACAGGTATTCGAGACGCAGCTCGTGCGCGCGCCAGCAAAAGCCTGGTTGCCGAAAACGCCGGCACGTGGCTACGGTATCTCTGTCCAACTGTATGAACAGATCGGCCACGAAAGCATCGGCATCGGAGATTTCAGCGATCTAGCCGGCCTTGGCACAGCCGCAGGCGCGATGGGTGCAGCCACTCTGGGCGTCAATCCGCTGCACGCACTTTTTCTTGCGAAGCCCGAGCACGTGAGCCCTTATTCCCCAAGTTCGCGCCTCGCGCTCAATCCACTTTATCTCGATGTGCGCCACTTGCCTGGCGTCAGTACTGCAATGCGCGAGCGATTGGCCGCTCCGGCCTTGGCCGCGTGCATCAAGGCGCTCAACGCCCAGGCGCTGGTCGACTACCCGGCGGCGGCAGGAATCAAGTTCGGGATAGCCAGCGAAGCATGGTCGAATTTTCATGCCAAAGGCGGCGATCCGGCTTTCACGCAATTTGAACGAGAGGCGGCACCGGGGATCGTGGCGTGGGCACGGTTCGAAACGCTTACCGCCGAGTTCGGCACCGATCTGCGCGACTGGCCGCAAGCTCTGCGCGATGCACAAAGTGCAGCATGCGAACATTTTGCCGCCGAACATGACGACACCTATCGTTTTCATCTGTGGTTGCAGTGGCAGGCGGAGAAGCAGCTCGGCGCTGCAGCGCAGCGCAGCCGCGAAGCAGGTTTGAGTCTGGGCCTGTACCACGACCTGGCGCTCGGCGCCGATCCATCCGGCGCCGAAGTCTGGTCCGGCCACGACGATTTCGCCATGACGCTTGCCGTGGGCGCACCACCTGATCCGCTCAACCCACGCGGACAGAATTGGGGCTTTCCGCCATTTCATCCGCAGCGACTTCTCGAACGTGGTCTCGCCCCTTTCATCGAACTGGTGCGCGCCAATATGCGCCACGCCGGCGTGCTGCGCATCGATCACGTACTCGGCCTTAACCGGCTGTTCGTGATTCCACCCGGTGCGGGTGCAGCCGAAGGAGCTTATTTAAGTTATCCGCTGGATTTGATGCTCGCCGTGATCGCGCTTGAAAGTCACCGTGCACAGTGCATGGTGATTGGCGAGGATCTCGGCACAGTCCCGGAAGGCTTGCGCGAGCGTCTCGCGGAGCGTGCCATTCTTTCCCTGCGGCTGCTCTACTTTGAGCATTCCGAAACAGGTCAGCCACGGGCGCCGGAGGACTATCCAGGCGAGGCGCTGGCGATGATCGGCACCCACGACGTCGTACCCCTGCCCGGTTGGTGGTGCGGCGAAGATCTGGCACGGACCGATCGGCTCGGCTTGTGGCCTTCGCCGGAGGCACAGGAATCCGCCCACGCGGCGCGCCCGACGGAACGGGCGGCGCTGCAAGAAAGTTTCCTGCGGGCCGAGCTGCCCAGCGCCGAAACCGAACCGCCGGCCGCCGCGGCCTACCGCTGGCTGGCGCGTACACCCTGCTGGCTCGTCTCCATCCAACCCGAAGATGCACTCGATATCGCCGATCCGGTCAATGTGCCCGGCACGCTGGATGAGGAACCCAACTGGAGCCGGCGACGCTTCCCGCCGTGGCCCGAATGGCTGAGCGACCCGCGTTTCATCGAGGTCATGCGCGCGGTGCAGACAGAGCGCGGTGCGCCGGCGCCGTCGCGACAGCCGCCGTTTGCCGCGACCTATCGCCTGCAATTGGAGGCGAATTTCGGCTTCCGCGAAGCGGCCGAACAGGTGCCTTATCTGGCGCGCCTCGGTATCAGTCACCTTTATCTTTCGCCGGTGATGAGCGCCGTGCCGGGCAGCACACACGGCTACGATATGACCGACCCGGCACGCTTCGATGCGGAGCGTGGCGGAGTAGCGGGGTTTAATGCCTTGCGCGAGGCGCTGGCGCAGGGCGGCCTGCACATGATCGTGGACTTCGTACCCAACCACATGGGCGCGCACGCCGCCAACCCGTGGTGGATGGATCTTCTCGAATGGGGCCACGCCTCGGTGCACGACGCGAGCTTCGACGTGGACTGGTCGGCGGAAGACGGACGGCTCGTGGTGCCCATCCTCGGCGCGCCGCTGGAAACGGTGCTTGCCCGTGAAGAAATTCACCTTGCCTTCGAGCCCTCGGGGCGATTCGATGCCAGCTACTTTTCACATCGATTCCCACTCGATCCGGCTACCTCCGCAATCCTCGTGGGGCTGGCCGCCCGTCGTACGCACTCTTCAGCGCGTGTCGAACTCGAACGCCTCGCGCGTCGCCTGTACCAACTTGGCGACGTGCCGACGACCGAGCGCCGCGCCATCGGGCTACGGCTCGAAGCCGAACTCGCCACCCTCGCCGAAGAAGACACCATTGGTGCCGCGCTTGGGGCGGCTGCCGAATGGTTCGCAAGCGATGCAGATCGCATGGCACGGCTACTCGACCGGCAGTCGTGGCGGCTCGCATCCTGGCGCCGAGGCGCGGAGGACATCAACTATCGCCGCTTCTTCGACATCACCGGTCTCGCGGCACTGCGCATGGAACGCCCCGCTGTATTCGCAGCCTTGCATGAGGGTATCCGCGAACTGCTGGCCACCGGTGCCGTCGGTGGGTTGCGACTCGACCATGTGGACGGCCTCGTGACACCCCGGCGTTACCTCGATACGCTCCACGGTCTCGTCGCGGCCCATGGCGGCGGCGTGCCATTGTGGGTGGAAAAAATCCTGGCCGAAGACGAGACACTCTGCCCGTGGCCCGTGGCCGGCACCACGGGTTATGAAATTCTGAATGAGGTAACGCGCTTTTTCATCCCGATCACAGGCGCCGAAATGCTGCGCGCAATATGGCGTGAATTCGTGCCCGATGCTAGGCCCTTCGACAAGACGCTGGCACACGCCAAGCGCGAAGCGGTAGAACAACTACTCGCCCCGATGCTGGAACGTGTTCTCAATGCACTCGCCCCGCAAGCACCGGTGGAATTGACGCGCTTACGTAACGCACTTGTCGAGACGGTAGTTGCCCTGCCCGTATACCGCGCCTACCCCGATGCGCCCGATGCAGCGCGCCCCGCACAGGAAGCGCTTATCGAAGGCGCTGTTGCCGCGGTGAGTGATACGGACGCTCGCGACTGGCTCGCCCGTCTGCTGGTTCTACCCCTGGACGATGCTGCACGCTTGTCGCCACCATTGCGCGACGGCGTCGCCCGCTTCTGGCAACTGGCGGCTGCAACAATGGCGAAAGGCCTGGAAGATACCTCCTTTTATCGTGATTTTGCATTGCTCGCACTGAACGAAGTAGGAGGCGATCCGCGCGTTGCTTCGCTCTCGAATGAAAACTTTCACGCGCGGATGGAGCAGCGGGCGCGCGAGTGGCCGATGGCCCTGACGGCGAGCGCCACGCACGATACCAAACGCGGCGAGGACGCACGCATGCGCCTCGCGCAGCTCGCCGGCCACGCCGACATATGGCGGGAATTGGTTCCGTTTCTGTCGCGTGCCGCAAACCCCGTCCGCCCCAAGGGACTCCACCCGGCAGACGAATATCTGGTGTGGCAGACGCTGCTTGCCGTGTGGCCACCGCCTTCTATTGTGGTCCCCGATGCCGCGGAGCGGGAATCGCTGAACGCACGGCTGAAAGCCTATCTGACCAAGGCGCTGCGCGAAGGCAAGTCACGTTCCTCCTGGGTCGAAGCCGATGAGGCGTACGAGCAACAAGTTTACGACTATGCCATCGATTTACTCGATCCCGAACTCAGCGACGAATTTCAGCACCGCTTCTTGCCCTTCGCGGCGGCGATTGCACGCAGCGGCGCTCTGACCAGCCTGGCCGCGCTCACCCTCAAGTGCATGCTGCCCGGTGTGCCCGACATTTATCAGGGCACGGAACTGTGGGATTTGTCGCTGGTGGACCCGGACAACCGCCGACCGGTGGATTACGCCGCCCGAATTACGATCCTGAACGCACTCGACTCCAGCACGGATAAAACCTCCGCAGAAAACAGTGTCGAGCGGCTACTCGCCGAGTGGCCCAATGGACGAATCAAATGCTTCGTGATGTCCCGGCTGCTGGCCCTGCGTCGAAGCTTGCCGGCGACATTCGCCGCTGGCGGTTATCGCCCGCTGGCCGTGACGGGAGATCGTCGGGACGACGTGCTGGCCTTTGCGCGCGGCACGGGCGAGGAGCAGGTGATTGTTGTCGTGGCCCGTGTGCATCCGGCGCTCGAAGTAAATCAAGCGTGTGCACTCGATGCTGCCGCCTGGGGCGATACGCGGATAGCCATCGAAGCGTCGTATGCGTGGCGCGAATGCTTCACCGGGCGTCAATACACAGCCGGCGACCTTGCCGCCAGCACACTGCTCGCGCCGCTACCCGCCGCCGTGCTGACCAGGCTTTGACCAACGCATCAAAGGCTCAAACGGTCTTGCTCCGGCAGCCGGGTATACACAGCCGCGTATGATATCCAGTCCCGGTAGGCAACAAGAAACGAGGTCACGCGATGCAAGCCCCCGAAGCGAACAACTCTCAACCCACCTGGGCACCGGCCGACAAGGATGTCGTCGGCACATCGCTGGGTTCCTCGCGCCTCTGGTACACCCTGGCGGAAGGCATAGTTACCGAGGTTTACTACCCCCGCATAGACATTCCCCAAATCAAGGACCTCGGCTTCATCGTGGCCGACGATCAGGGCTTCTGGACGGAGATACGACGCAACGGCGATTATGACATCAAGCTGGCCGACGATGCCATCCCCGCCGTGAGCCTGACGCATCGCCATGAACGTTTCACGCTGCGGCTCAGAATCTGTCCACATCAGAAACGCGACGCGCTGCTGATCGACATGGAACTTGAAACCGACGACAAAGCGCTGCGCGTCTACGCGTTGCTCGCGCCACGACCCGGCGGCGACACCGAGCGCTGCGTGGGCGAGGCGATTAGCGACCGCGGCCGCAAGATACTGTGGGCCGAAGCGGCACCATTTGGCATCGCGCTGGCCGCGTTCGATTCCGACGGGCGTGACGCCTTCGCGCGGATTTCCGCCGGCTGTGTCGGAGCGAGCGACGGCTGGCAGGATTTCAACCGCAATGGCCGCATGAGTTGGGAATACGACCGCGCCGAGGGGGAAGTCGCGCTCATCGGCGAACTGCCGCAGCGCGCAACGCTCGCTCTGGGCTTCGCCGGGACCAAGGAATCGGCCGTCACGCTTGCCGTCGCAAGTCTGGCCGAAGATTTCGATGCCATATGGCAAACACAGATTGACGCCTGGAAGGCCTGGGCTGAAACGGTAAGCGTACCCAAGTTACCAGCCCGACTTGAAACCATTTTCAAGCGCTCGGCGATGGTTCTAAAGACGCACGGCGACCGCACATTCCATGGCGCCATGGTCGCGAGCCTCGCCGTGCCGTGGGGCGAGACCAGCACCAGTCGTGGCGGCTATCACTTGGTGTGGCCGCGCGATCTGGTGGAAAGCGCCGGAGCGCTCGGTTTCAGCGGAGCCGTCGCCGATGCCCGCGACGTGCTGCGCTACCTGATCGCTACACAACAGGCGGACGGCCACTGGCTACAAAACCAGTGGCTCGGCGGCAAACCCTTCTGGAGTGGCGTGCAGCTTGACGAGACAGCTTTCCCCGTACTGCTTGCGGGCGTGCTCGCGGATTACGACGCACTCGAAAACATTCCGGTCACCGACATGGCGCGCCGCGCACTCGCTTTCATCGCCGCCAACGGTCCCGTCACCGCCCAGGATCGCTGGGAGGAAGACGCCGGCATCAACACTTTTACCCTGGCGATCGCCATCGCGGCGCTGGTCGAGGGCGCACGGTTCCTGAGCAAGCGAGAAGCCGAGTTGGCGCTTATGCTCGCCGATTCCTGGAACGCACGCATCGAGGACTGGACCTGGGTCGAACACGGCGATCTCGCCGACCAACTCGGCGTTGAAGGCTACTATCTGCGAATCGCGCCCGCCGCCGTGCTCAGCGATGAAAAAGCCAAGCACGACCAGGAACTGATCAAGAACCGCAGCTACGACAATCACCTCGCCGCCGAGGACCAGATCGCGACCGACTTCCTGCAGCTCGTACGTTACGGTTTACGCCGCGCCGACGATCCAAAGATTGTAGCCAGCGTGCACGCCATGGACAAACTGTTGCGTACGGATACGCCCAACGGCCCGGTCTGGCACCGCTACAACAACGACGGCTACGGCGAACACCGCGACGGGCGGCCCTTCGACGGCACCGGCCGCGGCCGCGGCTGGCCGCTATTGACCGGCGAGCGCGGCCACTACGCTCTCGCCGCCGGCGAAGACCCGTTGCCCTATCTCGAAGCGATGGCTGCCATGACGGGTCCGGGCGGCATGATTCCCGAGCAGGTCTGGGACACCGATCCCATTCCCGAACGCGGGTTGTATCCCGGCCAGCCGAGCGGCTCGGCGATGCCGTTGGTATGGGCTCATGGCGAATTCATCAAACTCGCCGTAAGCCACAAGGAGGGCAAACCGTGTGATCGGCCCGCACGCGTGTGGGAGCGCTACCAGGGCAAACGTCCGCAGATAGACTGGCGGCTGTGGGCATTCAATTGCCAGCCGCGCAGCATGCCGGCGGCGCACACGCTACGCATCCTGCTGCCCGCTGCAGCCACCGTACACTGGGGCGTGAACGGCTGGCAAAAAGTGCGCGACAGCAAAACCCGCGAGATCGGGCTCGGCCTGCATAGCGTGGATTTGCCGACACGGAAACTTGCTGCCGGTTCGAGCGTGGAAATGACGTTTCACTGGCACGACAGCGACACCTGGCAGGGCGAAGATTTCCACGTCGAAATTTCCGACTAGTAGCGGAGAAATAAACGCGCTGCCGAATCTGCAGCTTGGACCAGCGTGATGCAGCAGTTAAACTAAAAGCTATGGGACAGTCTTCCTCACGTTCGTCATCGACTGCGCTGCGTTTGCAGCACAAGGCAGAACGCCTGCTCACCGCCGCCGATGTGCGTATAGACGGGGACCGTCCGTGGGATATCCGGGTGCACGATCCACGCC
>JBOHZI010000066.1:0-10169 GCA_050738295.1 Gammaproteobacteria bacterium | reverse complement strand
TTTCAACACCATGCATGCAGGCCAGAAGATCGGGATACACGCGGTGGCGCTGCCAGCCCTGCAAACCGTAAGAACGCTGATTCACAGCGATACGATGCCACCAATACACGCACTGGCTTTCATCCAGGTACCAAGCGGTGTTCTTTTCCAGATCGTTAAATTCTTTCTGGTAGACCTTTTCGAACAGGCTCTTTTCCAGCGGTTCGCCGTTTTTACGATACAGTAGCGGATCTATATCAGAGACGTCCATCTCCAGCGTCTCGGCGATTTTCCAGTTCAGTGCCGGATCATTAGACGAAACCAACCGCAAGGCAATCTCGCCGCTTTCGAGTTTTTCTCGAAAAAGTGTCTCGGCCATGGTGTTGACCTGCTTACGCAAGTCCACCTTCATGACCTGTACCAAGTCCAAGCGGTTGATATAAATCTGCTCGTTGCTCACACCCTGCTTTCGTAGTGTGGCCAGCGTCTCCTCCAGAAGGCGCATCCCTTGCCAAGGATTAGGTACCACATCCAGTAACTGACGCACTAGGTAAGGTATATCCAACCCTTCTTCCGGTAGCGCCTTGACCTCCTCCTGCTTCAGCTCGAACACCGTCTGGCCGGTCTCTTTCGCTTTGCGGTCCAGCGTGACGCGGGCCACGGTGCGTTGCAACTTGTCGTCGTCAACGGTGGCCTTGTCCGCACCAAGAAAGCGCAGCGACTCCCAATCCAACGCACCCAGTACATCCCGGTCGTAATCCAGTGGACGGTAGCCATCGGGCGCGCTCGTATCGCGGTGTAGAACACGGGGCAGGAAAATCGGCGGCAAACCGGCAAATTTGCCACGTCGCCGGATCGTCTCCCGGCGCAAGTTGCGGGGCTGGCCGGTGCCGGGGTCCACGGCCTTCACGCTAGAAGCGAGGTCGGCCATGCCTTCATCCTCTAAGCCCTTACGCACGCCTTTGACTGCCTCGGTCACATCCTGATCGAAAGTGAACACATAGCACTCATCCAGCGCCGCGCAACCGGTAGCGCGGGCGTAAGGCTGCAGCAATACGCGACCGATCATCTGAGTCAGTGCGGTAGTGGCGGTAGTGCGTGACAGTACCGCCAGGACATAGGCAAAGGGGCAATCCCAGCCTTCGCGCAGGGCATCCTTGGTGATGATGAAGCGCACCGGCGAGGTGTTTGACAGCAAGTCTTCATCGGCCAGCTCGTCATCGCTGGAGGTTTTCAGGCGAATGTGTTCTTCCTTCAAACCCAACTGATCGCGCAGATACTCGCGGGCATCTTCCGCATGCACGAACCCGGCATCACGCTGATCCTTGCCGGTGCGTTCGACGCGAATCAGTACGATCGGGCGGATGTATTGGCCTGATTCCGCCTGCCAGCCCTGGGCTGCCTGCTCCAGTTCCTGCTGCTTGGCGTGGGCCAGCGTCAGTGTGTGCTTCCAGCCTCCTTTGCCCTCATTGATTACGTTGATCGGCAGCTTGATCATCTCCTCGTCCTTGAGATCCGTCCCCGGCACGTTCACCAGCACATTGGACTGGTGCTTGTTGTTGGTATTCGGCGTCGCAGACAGCTCCAAGATGAAGCGGGGGTTAAACCCGGCCAACGTATCGCGAGCGGTATTCGAATAAGCCTTGTGCCCCTCGTCGATCACTACCACCGGACGCACCAGTCGCAGCACGTTACCTAGACTCTGTTTGATGGAAATCGACCCTGGCACGATGCCCTCTCCAAAGCCCATATCCGCCAGATCGTTCTGGTCCAGGTTAGGCACCCGATCCATTAGGGCGCCGTTGACCTCGCTGTCATCTTCCACCGGAAAGAATGAAGTGAAGCGTCCGCTATCGCGGAACAGACGCAATGTCTCCTTGGACTTGCGCGCGGCTGAGGGCAGCATCAACAGCATTACACACAATTGGCCTTCCACGTCCCGGCGTGTAAAGGCATCGCCCTTTTCCAGCAGCTTGGCCCGCCCGCCGGAGGCCCGCTCCAGCATCTGTCGGTAAGGGTGTTCGCGGTTGGCCAACTGCTTCCAGGTTTGCCGGTAGATGGCCTCTGACGGCACCACCCAAAGCACCAGCCCGGTCTGGCGCTTGAAGTAATCGGTCTGGATGCGTTCCAGCGCGGTCGTGGCCAGCAGTGTCTTGCCGCCGCCGGTGGGCACCTTGAAGCAGATATTGGGGATGGACAGTCCCAGCCCGTCGTGGCGCGACAGATACGGGGCCACCACCGCGTTGCCACCCTGATGCAAATAAGGCAGCAAACGTTCGGTATTAAGCTGGTCCCAGGCATCACGGCAGTAATCGCCCAGAGTAGTGGTCTTTCCTTTGCTCCGCTGGAACTGGACAAAATCCTCCGCTTGCTCACGCTGCTCAGCAAGCACCGTCAGATATCGGTCCAGTTTTCTCAGCACACCTTGCTGATATTCCTTCAGCTCCATGCTCAGTCCCCTAAAATTCGGTGCACGGCATAGGGTAGCTGGCAAAACTCGATGCGCCGAGCGGTCAGCTCTTTCTGGCTCATGAACTTGGCTACCGAAAAAACAATGGCACGTTTGCCTCTCTTGTTGCTTTTCTCGATGGCGGCTACCCGCTCGGCATTCAGCGCCGCGTCATTGGAGCGCAGCCATTCCTTTTCCGGCTCGTAGAACAGATGCACCCGGAACAACTCGGTCTCGCCGATCAGCCCATCGGACGCGGGTTTGCCGACTTTCTCAAGCGACAGTCCTGTGGCGGTATAAAACACATAGCGTGCCAGTGCCTCGAAGCTGGGCAGGCCCTTGCCGGTGAGCAGGCTTTCAATGTCGATGGGCTCGCCTAAGGTGCAGTAGGTAAAACTGCCGCCTAGACCCGGCGTGGTTTCCTTCACTTTGCGCTCGCCGGTGACAGTGAGCACCCCGCCTTTAATCTGCTTCTTGATCGTGTCGTATTCGTGGCCGTGCAGGTTTTCGATAGAGGCAATATGCTCCAGCACCTTGATTTGCTTCTTCTCAAACGTGCTCCAGGTTATATTCTCCCGGTACAGCTCCTCGCGCTGGGTGCCTGTGTAGGGGTAGCCTCTGATTACACTGCGGACGCGCTCGGCGGTGAGAGAGTCGGCGTAGTCTTCGCATTCGACCAGGATAAAACGCCGGTTGCCGTTGTCTTTTTTGTTGGCTTCAAGGACGGCGTGGGCAGTGGTTCCTGAGCCTGCAAAGGAATCCAGAATCACTGAGTTTTCATCCGTAGCAATCTCAAGAATTCGTGCAAGCAGCCGAGTCGGTTTTGGGGTGAAGAACTCTGTTGCGTTATCACCCAGGATCTCCCGCAACTCCTTTTTTGCTTCGTCCGTATGCCCAGCAAAATCGTAGGGCCACCAAGTGCTGGGAACGGTCCCGCCTCCGCCTTTTAGCATGTGGCGATAACGTTTGAAGCCGGGCACTTTTCCTTTGCCGTCCACACCCCACCAAATCAAACCTTCCTTTATGTGTCGCTGATGCTCTTCCGGGGAATAGGCCCAGACTCGCGACTTTTTTGGCCAAATCTCCTGGCCGGTATTGGGATTAGTCACAGGATAATAGAGATTCGGGCGCTCCTCTGCCGTCTTGTTGCATGTGTAATCACTAACCCGAAAAATGCCTTCATCATCTTCTTGGCGATAATTTGTGTCGTTGCTTTCTGTTCGTGCGATCAAATTTCGTGTGAACTCTTCGCCTTTCCGATAAACGAGTACATGATCGAACATGGCCGAAAAGCCTTTGGCGTCATTCGACGGCGCATATTTTTTCTGCCAGGCAATATGCCCATAAAAGGCTTCTTCCCGTTGAAAAATCTCGTCCAGCATATCGCGGAGGCGATGCTGCTCATTATCGTCAATGGTCACAAACAGAACGCCATCTTCCGCCAGCAACTCATGTAACAAATTCAACCTCGGCCACATCATGCACAACCACTTGTCATGGCGCTCCAGATCTTCCTTATCCACCGGATTGGCGGACCTTTTCAGCCACTCCTTCATCAGCGGTGATCGCACGTTGTCGTTGTAGCACCAGCCTTCATTGCCGGTGTTGTACGGCGGGTCGATGAAAATGCAGTCTACTTTGCCGGCGTGGGTGGGCAGCAGCGCCTTGAGCGCTTCCAGATTATCGCCGTGGATAATCAGGTTATCGTCCAGCGAGGGCTTTTTGCCCTTTGCTGTCAGCGACTTCTCCGGCACCACCTGCAACTCGCGAAACGGCACCCCAAGATGATGCGAATAGACGAACTGCTTTCCTTTGAATTCGAGTGTGGGCATTGATGATTAATCCTTGTAGGCGTTATTCCAGCAGTGATCCAGGGCTTGGAACATCACCGGCATGTGGGTTTCAAAATCTTCTTTCGTGATCTTGGTGCCAAGATCCTTCGCGAGCTTGACTTTATTGGTGAACTTGCTGCCAGCTCGCAGCGTTTCAGGATAGTAACCCTCCAGCGCTTCGCTGGGCAGGACGAAAATCTGGCCGTTCGACTCCAAATATAAACGCCTTTCCTTGAACGCCTTGAAGCGGCGTTCTTTATCCTCACCCGCGGGTTTGTCGAAAAGGATCGTCAACCGGTCGCGATAGATCGGTCTATGCCCAAGAGTTTGAAGCAGGTTGTCTACGGCCGTCACAATCTGACGTTGACGCTCGTCATCCCCTATCGCAGGAAGAATTTGAATCCCGACCTCATCCGGATAATGCCGATTAGCCACACGTTTGAGGAACTCCGCTTCACTGGGGCCTTCGACAATCAGGAAATTGGCAGGAAGGAGAATATCTGCAGGCGAACCGCCCAACAGTTCAAACACTACCTCGTGCTTCCGGGGCAACGATGCGATTTTCTCAATCTGAGTTTCTCCTTGCGTTTCCTTTGCAACCCGAAAGAGTGTTTGACTGTCATGATCGTCAGCAAGGAGCACTGATGAATGGGTGTTGATGAATACCTGGTCATGACCGTCCGCCAGTTCCAGTAGTGCCTGCTTGAGCTGGCGCTGTGCGGTCGGGTGAAGATGCAATTCAGCCTCGTCAATAAAGAAGATGAAAGACCGCCCCAATGCCTCATCCCTCCGCTGGTCGGCATAGGTCTTGATGATGGCAAGCATCAAGGCGCGTTGCATTCCGTCACCCTTCTCCTCCGCGGTTGTAGTCACACCATCATCGACTTCCGTGCGGAAGTTCTTCAAGAGATCGTCGAAAGCAGGCTCCTGAACCGAAAAATCCACTTTGGAACAATCCGGAAACTGCTTTTGGAGATGCTCGCAAACCTTTGCGCTCACCTCCTGAAGCTTCTGCTTGATGCTCGAAGTTTCCGACGCAAACAGCTTTTCGAACTGCACGCGAAACTTCACATATTCCGCTTCGGTCTCAAGAATCTCAGCCAATACGCCACCGAGCATTTTCCCAATGGGAGTCGTCGATTTATAGTTTCCTACATCCTTCAGGTTTTTCGTTGCCTCCACAAATTCGAAGCGGGGGATGCAGTTGTTAAAAGCTGAGTCGGCACCACAAGGCTGTTTCTTCCACTCGTCTTTCGTGGGATTGTAGAGATAGCGATCCTTTGCCTTCGAGCTCACGCGCTTAACTCGCATCTTGTCGCTTTTACCCAGTACGTTGCGCAACTTGGTCTGATTATCCGCGTTCGTGATTTGAGCTAGGCCTTTCTGAACATCCGAAAACTCCAACTCCACAGAAAATTCATCATCAGCGTCCGCCGCCGAATTCTTCAATGTGGAAATATCGCCCGATCCAGTATAGAACCACTGAATCGCCTCGAAAAGATTCGTCTTGCCGTGGTTGTTTTGACCAACGAACACATTAAACGGCGAGACACCAATCTCGACGCGGCGAATTGAACGATAATTTTCAACGGTAATTTCGGAAATTCTCATGTGACGGGACCAGTGAGGGTGTAGCGGTCGCCCGACCATAGGCGGGCGACTTTTGGCTTGTTGGTGCCGTCCTTGGCGTCGCGGATGGAGCAGGCAACATCCCATATCCGGGATTCCAGGGATTTGTCTTTTTTCTCACCGTTGGTCGATCCGGCCTTCCGAGCCTTTCCGGTGGATTGTGTTTTCTTCCGAGCCACGCCCACTCCCCGCTTGATCGTTGGATTCGCCTCTGACCGTTCAGAGTTGTTTCGGAGTATACAACCGCGAGCCACAAGAAGCGGCCAGAAGCCGCGATTGATGCGGTTCGGGGCTCACCGCATCCTACGGTGGCCTTGTTCGCGCGTGGTGGTCATTCATCCTTTATGGTCGCGTCGAATGGTATAATTTACTCATGAATTCAAAGCTTTCCGACGTAAACCCCTACCTGCGCGACGCCGTGTTGCGCCAGCGTGGGGTACTCCGGTCGGTCGCTACCTCATCGGCCATCGAAGGCATCCGAGAGCCTTTCAAGAAGGCTATGAGCAAAACTTCGAAACCGGCTGCTTTGGCGGATAATAGCCGCGTCATTCACGCCAAGCTTTAGCGGACTTCATGGTACGGGCAATGATGCGGCTAAACACCGCCGTCATTGGCGTGTAGTCTCGATCCAGCCCTGCATGAATCGCAGCGATATAGCGCCTTTTTTCCTCGCCACTAACTCCACCGAAATCCAGCGCCGGTAGCCCGGCCTGCAAGCCCATCAACATCGCCAGCAATCTGGCGCAGCGGCCATTGCCGTCCCGGAACGGATGGATCAGGATCAGCTCCGTGTGCACGACAGCCAGCGCCCGCGCCTGATCCTCGACATCCGTAAATCGGCAAGGCGTGAACTCCCGTAATGGTTTCTGCTCGAACACCTGCATTAATCTCGACACCTGATTCGCCGCGGCGAACATGAATTCTCCTTTGGCCAGGTTGACCTGTCGGTACTCTCCAGCCCACGGATAGATCTCGCCGAACCAAAGCCGGTGTATCCGACGAATATCGTCGGCCGTGAAGCGATGATCGAGATCGGTTTCATCTATCGAACGCTCGGCCGCAGCAAGCAGTGCTTCCGACTCGCGCCTGGCCATTTCCCGTACCGATTTAATCCCCAATAGATTGCGCAGCACGCGCCCACGTGAACCGGGTTCGAATTCGGCTTCCGGTCCGTGTGCTTTATAGCGGCTAGTCATGTCGTAATACCGTTAATTTCACGGTTGCAGGGGATCACTTATAGTCCCAATTCACGTTACGCGAGTATAGCAACCGCAAGCCGCGATTGATGCGGTTCGGGGCTCACCGCATCCTACGGCTGTGCGGAATCCGGTGATCAGGATTTGCGGTCGGGACGACCGGCTCCTACAGCAGCCTGTTCAAGTCGTCGTCATTCCGGGCTTGATGGGGTGCAGGGTGTGTTGGTTGATTTCGGCTAATGAGCGTACGCCGCAGAGGACCATGGTCAGGTCGAGTTCGCGTTGGATCAGTTCCAGTGCGGTGGTGACGCCGGTTTCGCCCAGCGCGCCGAGGCCGTACACGTAGGCGCGCCCGATCATTGCGCCGCTCGCTCCTAGCGCCAGCGCTTTGAGCAGGTCCTGGCCCGATTGCACGCCGCCGTCCAGCCACACTTCGCAGTGCTTGCCGACCGCGGTTGCGATCTCCGGCAGCACGCTGACTGAGGACGGTGCGCCGTCGAGCTGGCGGCCGCCGTGGTTGGAAACGACTACAGCATCGGCACCGCAATCGACCGCGCGCTGTGCGTCTTCGGGGTCGAGCACGCCTTTCATTATCAGTTTTCCGCCCCAGCAGTCTTTGATCCATTTGACGTCGTTCCAGTCGAGGCCACGGTCGAACTGCTCGGTGGTCCAGGCCGCGAGCGAGGATACGTCGCTGACGCCTGCGACGTGGCCGAGAATGTTGCCGAACCCGTGCCGGCGCGTGCGCGCCATCTGCATGCACCAGCGCGGATGCCCGGCGAGGTTCGCGAGGTTGCGCGGCGTGAGTTTGGGTGGCGCAGAGAGGCCGTTCTTGATGTCGCGGTGGCGCTGGCCCATGACCGTGAGGTCGAGCGTGAGCACCAGTGCCGAGCAGTTCGCGGCTTTCGCGCGGTCGATCAGGCGTTCGATGAAGGCGTGATCGCGCATCACGTACAACTGGAACCAGAACGGGCGCCCGGTAAACGCAGCGACGTCTTCGATGGAGGCGATGCTCATGGTCGAGAGCGTGAACGGCACGCCGAAGTCTGCGGCTGCCCGGGCGGCCAGCAGTTCGCCGTCGGCATGTTGCATCCCGCACATCCCGATTGGTGCGAGCGCGAGCGGCAGCGCCACCTCCTCGCCGAGCATGGTGCCGCGCTGGCTGCATTGATCTACGCCAAGCGCTACGCGCGGGTGGAGCTGGATGCGCGCGAGGTCTTCGCGGTTGCGGCGCAGGGTCGATTCCGTCCAGGAGCCGGATTCGCAGTAATCGACGAACATCTGCGGCACGCGCTTGTGATACAGCCGACGCAGATCTTCGATGCAGGTGATCGGGGGCATGGCGTACGCCGGCCTAGTCGAAGGGGTGGTTCTTGATGATGGTGTGGTCGCGGTCCGGGCCGGTGGAGATCATGCCGATGGGTACGCCGCTGATTTCCTCGATTTTCTCGAGGTACGAACGGGCATTGTCGGGCAGGTCCTTGTACTCGGTGATGCCAACGGTGGAGCTTTTCCAGCCCGGCAGGTCGATGTACACGGGTTCGGCGATGGCGTAGGCATCGGCACCGATGGGGGCATCGGTCAGTTCCTGGCCGTTGTGGCGATAGGCGACGGCAATGCGGATGGTGTCGTGCTCGTCGAGCACGTCGAGCTTGGTCACGGCTAGCGTGGACACGCTGTTGTTGACTATGGCGCGGCGCAGCAGCACGGCGTCGAACCAGCCGCAGCGGCGTGGCCGGCCGGTGGTGGCGCCGAATTCCTTGCCGCGGCGGGCGAGAGTTTCGCCCATCTGGTCGAACAGTTCGGTGGGGAACGGGCCGCTGCCGACGCGGGTGGTGTAGGCCTTGACCACGCCCACAACTTCGTCGATATCGCGCGGGCCGAGGCCGGTGCCGGTAGCCGCCGCACCGGCCGTGGTGTTGGACGAGGTGACGAACGGATAGGTGCCGAGGTCGATGTCCAGGAGCGTACCCTGGGCACCTTCGAAGAGCACGTTGCCGCCCTCCTCGCGCGTACGTTTCAGCTCGGCGGTGACATCGGAGACCATCGGCTTCAGGGCTTCGGCGTAGCTGAGATAACGCTCCAAAGTCTCTTGAAAATCAATAACTTGAGCGTTGAAGTAATTCTTGAGTATAAAGTTGTGGAAATCCAGCACTTCGCCCAGCTTGGCGGCAAAGCGTTCGCGGCGGAAGATGTCCCCTACCCTCACGGCACGGCGCGCGACCTTGTCCTCGTAGGCGGGACCGATGCCGCGGCCCGTGGTGCCGATGGCTGCCGCCCCCTTGGCCTTTTCGCGGGCCTTGTCGAGCGCCACGTGCGAAGGCAGGATCAGCGGGCAGGCCGGGCTGATGGCGAGGCGTTCACGAGCCGGGAAACCTTCGGCTTCGAGTAAATCGAGTTCCTCGAACAGGGCCGCCGGCTCGAGCACGACGCCGTTGCCGATGAGGCAACGCACGCCTTCACGCAGCACGCCGGAGGGTACCAGATGCAGCACGGTCTTCTTGCCGCCGACGACGAGGGTGTGACCGGCGTTATGCCCGCCCTGAAAGCGCGCCACGGCGTGGGCGCGTTCAGTCAGCAGATCGACCAGCTTGCCCTTGCCTTCGTCGCCCCACTGAATGCCAACGACTACAACGTTTTTGCTCATACTGTCCCCCAGGAGCCTGTCGAATTCAGAATGATTCTACTGCGCGAGCGGAAGACCGACATAAATGGCCCCGGCTTTTCGTTGCGTAGAACCACTATGCGCCTCAAATCCGAAAACATTTCTGCTCGCCCTTCCACTACGCTCGCTACGAACCCCTAAACCCGACAGGTTCCTAGTAACGCACCAAATACAAAATAACGATTCCAGCCACGATGGCCGCCAGGCCCATCACGCGAATGCCACGATCCCCCACCTGCAGCAATTGCGCCAGACCCTGGCGAAACCGCCGCGGGCTGAGGAACGGCACGATGCCTTCCAGAAAGATCGCGACACCAATCGCGATGAGCAGTATATGCACTCAGAGTCCTCGATCAACGATCCTTACGTTTCTACTCCTTCTCCCCTCGATGAGGGGAGAAGGTTGGGATGAGGGGTGG
>JBOHZI010000065.1:0-10197 GCA_050738295.1 Gammaproteobacteria bacterium | reverse complement strand
TGACGACATCACGCAACTGTATTCGCACTGGCGGATCAATACGTCTCTGGAATACGTGTCCGACGACAATTATCTCGACGACTTCGGCACTTCGTTGCGCCAGGTTGCCCAGACTTATCAGCCCCGTACAGTCACGGCCACCTATCAGGTACCGAGCGGTTCGGCCTTTATCGGAGTCGAGGATGACGCCTCCCTGAACCCGACGATTGTCCCGCCCTACCGCAAACTGCCCGAATTCGGTTTCGACTTTGCCTGGCCCGATTACCATACGGCCCTAACACCCGGCATCACCGGCAACGTCACCCGCTTTCAAGCCAGCCAGCGACTAGGCGCATTGCGCGCGGATGTACGCCCCTATCTGCAAACCACTTACGGCAACGCAAGCTGGTACACCACGCCAACGCTGGCCTTCGATGAAGCTCATTACGACCTGAATGCCTTCAACGGCGCGCCGGCACAGACTATAAACCGTGCCACACCGATTTTTTCGCTCGACACGGGACTCACCTTCGAACGCTATTGGGGGGACAACGACTGGCTCACTCAAACTCTGGAGCCGCGCGCATATTACCTGTACGTCCCTTATCGGGATCAGAGCAATATCCCGATTTTCGACACCTATCTGCCGCCGCTCGACATGCAGCGACTGTTTTCGGACAATCGCTTCACGGGGCTCGATCGACTGGGCGATGCGAATCAACTCTCGCTCGGACTGACGTCGCGCTTCCTTGACAACGAGACCGGACAGCAACTGTTTACCGCCGGCATCGGTCAGGCCTTTTATTTCCGCGATCGCGACGTGACTCTGCCTGGCGAAACCCCACAAACGCAGGCCCGCTCGGACTTTGTGGGCGAAATCACCACTAACCTGGGGCACAACTTGAGCACCCAGCTGGTTGGCGATTACAATCCCTACACGCACGATTTCGACCAGGGCTACGTCTCGCTCCAGTACCAGCCCGGTCCGTTCCAGGTTTTCAATGTAGGCTACCTGTACCGGCGCGGCGAGCTCGATCAAAGCGACATTTCCTTCTCCTGGCCCGTGACGCGCCACTGGAGCGTCGTGGGCCGATGGAACTATTCGATTCAGGACCATCAAACCCTTGAGAACATGCTGGGCCTACAATATGACAGCTGCTGCTGGCGATTTCGCATCGTCGAGCGTCGTTTCGTAACCCTGAACGGTCAGGGTAATTCCGCCCTCTACCTTGAATTGCAGCTCAAGGGCCTGGGCAGCCTCGGTAACCGGTTGAGCGATTTCCTTCATGACGATATTTACGGCTATGGCCAGAACCCCGATTAGACTTTTCCTCGCGCTGACGCTATTCGCAGGCGCCGCCACGGCCTTCGCCGCCGTGCCAACGCCTGCCGGCACGACCGCCGCCAATGCGGCATCGGCAGCACCCAGCGCGACCGCCAACCTGCCCGGCACACCGCTCGACCAGGTGGTGGCCATCGCCAACGACAACCCCATTCTGCAAAGCAGCCTGGATACGGAGCTTGCGCAGGTACGCAAACAGCTTCAGTCCCAAGGCACTCCAGCGCCGGCACCAGCCGAATTACGGCACCAGGTACTGGAACATCTCATCATGCAGAATCTCGAGTTACAGGCGGCCAAGACCCAGGGCATTCAAGTAACTGATGACGATGTCAACCGCACCTTGTCGACGATTGCCTCCCGCAACAACGTTACGCTGGCACAGCTGCCCCAGGCGCTTGCCGCTCAGGGACGGAATTACAGCGCTTTTCGACGCACCATTCACGATCAGCTCATTATTCATCAACTGGAACAACAGGCCGTGGCAGCCAACATTTCCGTTAGCCCTGCGGAAATCGATAATTACCTGAAGCATCAGGCCGGCAATCAAAATGCCAAAACACAGTACCACCTGGCCCAGATCCTGATTGCATTTCCGTCGAATCCCACGCCCAAGCAGGCACAGGAAACTCTGGCAAAAGCCAGGCAGATCGAAGCCAAACTGAAAGGCGGCGCCAACTTTGCTGCAACTGCCGCCGCGCAGTCCGCGGGTCCGCAAGCACTCAAGGGCGGAGATCTCGGCTGGATGTCCGGCGCCGAACTACCCACCCTGTTCAC
The DNA here is from genome assembly GCA_050738295.1 of Gammaproteobacteria bacterium. Lineage (GTDB taxonomy): Bacteria > Pseudomonadota > Gammaproteobacteria > JAKDMP01 > JAKDMP01 > JBAUSV01. Next base: position 8,102 of record JBOHZI010000065.1, on the reverse strand, counting down.
CGATGCGGTGCCCAAACTCAAGGTGGGGCAACTATCGGCACCGATTGCCGGCGCCGGTGGATATCACATCGTAAAGCTCATCGACGAACATGCACCGAAGAACAAATCCGTATCGACGGAGTACCACCTCAAGCACATCCTGCTCAAGCCCAATCCGGTGCGCAATTTGCAACAATGCAAGGCGCTGGCCGAAAAGCTGCGCAAGGAAATCGACAGTGGAAAAATCACCTTCGCTGCGGCCGCTGCTCAGTATTCTGACGATCCCAATTCCGCGGGCAATGGCGGCGACCTCGACTGGCAGAACCTGGATTCCTTGCCGCACAGCTTCTCCGCGGTGGTGCCTAATCTTAAACTCGACACCATAAGCCAACCGGTAGAAAGCGCTTACGGCTGGCATCTGATCGAGGTTGTCGGCAAGCGCCAAACGGACCAAACCAAGGAAAAACGTCGCCATGACGCCTATCAGGTGCTGTTCCAACGCAAGTTGCAGGACCAGATGGCACAATTCAAGCGCAGCTTGCGTGACCAGGCCTATATTCGCATTCTCGACCCGGCCGATGCCGGCAACGGGAGCGACAGCACGGACCAGTGATTCAACGCGTCGCGCTCTCGGTCGGTGAACCTGCCGGGATCGGCCCTGATCTCACGGTACTCGCGGCGCAGCGAGCACGACCTTATGAGCTGGTCGCGTACGCCGACCCGAAACTGCTCCGCCAACGCGCAGAACAACTTGGGCTGCCACTCACGCTGGAACCGTGCCGACTAGACGCTGAGCCCACGGCGAGCCCCGCAGGCACGCTTCGTATCGTATCCGTCCCGCTCGACACGGCGGCTGTTGCGGGTCAACTCGATCCATCCAACGGGCGCCGCGTACTGGATGCGCTCGATGCGGCGGCCGATTCCTGCCTGAGCGGCAAATCCGCGGCACTCGTCACCGCACCGCTGCACAAGGCCGTCATCAACGATGCCGGCATCCCCTTCACCGGTCACACCGAATGGCTCGCCCGACGCACTTCGGCGCCGCTGCCGGTCATGCTGTTGACGGCGGGTGATCTGCGTGTCGCGCTGGTAACCACCCATCTCGCCCTGCGCGCCGTGCCGGACGCCATCACCACCGAACGGCTCGAAAAAACGCTGCGCATACTCGGCGCGGGACTCGAACGCGACTTCGGGCTGCACCGCCCGCGTATCCTCGTGCTCGGCCTCAACCCGCATGCCGGCGAAGGCGGTCATCTGGGCACCGAAGAGCAGACCGTGATCGCCCCCACGCTCAAAAAACTTCGCGCCGAGGGCTTTCGGCTCGACGGCCCTCTGCCCGCCGATACGGCCTTTGTGCCGACCCACCTCGCGCACGCCGACGCGGTGCTCGCGATGTATCACGACCAGGGACTCCCCGTGCTCAAGCACGCGGGTTTCGGCCATGCGGTTAACGTCACTTTAGGTCTGCCCATCGTGCGCACCTCGGTCGATCACGGCACGGCCCTCGACCGCGCCGGCAGTGGCCGGGTCGATCCGGGAAGCCTCGAAGCCGCACTCACGCTCGCAGCCGATATCGCTGCCCGCCGCCGCAATGCCGAGCGTACGCAATCGAAAATGGTATCCGGTTAAGCACTTCCCGCGCGGTCATTACCGACGCTGAGTGTCAGAGCCGGGTCAAAGCTTGCCGTGTTCGAGCGGCCGTTCGCGATGCATCAGAGCCCATTCGGCATGTTCGGTCAATGCAGCTTCGCCGAGGGCGCCGAGGATATCGCGGCGGGCTTGAGGGTCGGTTTCGGCATCCAGTGCCGCACGCGCTCCGGCAAAGATGTTGCGCATGAAACGGTACTGCTTGATCAGTTCCTTGTCGGCCCTGCGCCAGGCATAGGATTCGCGCGCAGCGGCGGCGATGGCCAGCACACTGATCACCATTACCAGGCTGGTAACGGTCTCGGCATCGAACAGAGGGTGGAACACGGCCAGTACCACGCCGGCAGAAATGCTGCTCCACAGGCAAAACCGGCTGACGCCTTGCGCGGCTTGGCGCGCACGACTACGCTCATCACTCCGGTGCGTGTAGTAGTCGAGCTGGCCGCCACTGCCCGCCGTGCCGATCCATTCGTCAATCACCCTATCCAGTGTGTCGTCGGTCACACCCTCGCATTCGAGCATCCGCAAGCCGGCTACCCGCATGATGTTGCGAATCCAGCCCAGTTCGATGTCCTGCTTCTGCAGGAAATTATCGTGCGCAAACGCGACCGAATCGGACGCGGCGATGCCGGCGCGGCGCCAATAGCGCTGCACCCGCAGACCTTCGGCCAGGGCGCGATAATCGATGTATTTTCGATGCCACTCGCGTTTTCTGGCCACACGGTCGAGCACTACGCCGGCCGCGAACAACGCGAGGAACAGGTAGAGCAGGAGCGCCCGGGGGAGCGCGTCGCCCGAGAGATCCGAATAGCCTACAAAGGCAATGCCCATCAGCGCCGCCAGTACATGGATGCCGCGCATTCCCATCACTACACGCTTGCGGAAATGCATGGCCAGCCAGTCGGTGGCACCGAACAGCTCGTCGAGCGGGCCGCGCTCCGGAGCCCTCGAAGGGATTGGCGTCGACGGTTCCGCCCGGGCGTCTATCCTGGCGCGGTAACGCCGCGCATCGGTGTTGAACTGGACCATGTGCCGGAAGATCCGCGCGAATTCGTCCGGCAGGCCATCGTCGGCCGCTCGGCTACCCGACTGGTTGAGCCAGCGCGCCTGCAACGGCTGCAAGGGCGGCAGTGGAGGCTGGATGCCGGTTGCCGTGTCGTCGCGTGAACAGGCGATGTGATAGATCAGGCTTTCGTCGCCGCGGTCATACAGCGGCCGGGTGTCGCGCCGCCCCCCCGATCGAACCGGGCAGCACGCCCTCCAGTTGATAGCGTACGGTTTGCGCGGTACCGCCGGTCAGGTCCGAGGGGCGGCCGTCCCACAGCGCCAGCAGGATATGGCAATGACTGGCGATGAACACGCCGGCTTCGGCGTACTGACGATCGCGCGCCTCGCCGTGCGCAGCGATATCCGATTGGGTGTTGCCGGGCAGCAGCGGCACTTGCAGCACCTCGGCCTGTTCACAAAGTGCGAAGAATGCGCCGCGGCCGGCATCGCTGAAATCCTCCGCGTAGAGCTCGCGCGAGAACGGCAACGGCACGAGCAACCGCGCATCGGCGGCCAGCGCCTCCTCGGCGACCAGTTGATCGCCGCCTTCCGCGAGCGAGCTGAGCATCATTAGCGGCAGCGCCGGAAAATCCCGCTTGAGCTGCGCGAAAAGATCCCGCACGCATTGCCGAATCGGTTCGACCTCGCGTGCGGAAAGGTTGCGGTGGCTGGTAACGCCGATGACCAGGGGCGTCATGAAGACTTCCAGCGATGGCCGCGGTGGTACACCGGTGGTTTGCAAGCCCATTTGCTACTTTGTTGCCGTTGCATCACCTCTTTTCCAAACGTAACTCACTTGTTTTTGATCCAGGGATTGGTTGTGGTGTCCGGGGTCACCATTGCCACGCCTGCGCTGCCAGCCAGAGCCAGCGCAACCACCAACGGGAACAGTTTGCTTTTCATGATGTACTCCTTGCGTGTTTGCGGCGGGATTGCCGCGGTGAAACAGCGGTGAATCGGTGATGCGGGTCTGCTTGGGTACTTCTTGCATCCCTTTGCTCGGCGCGTCAGTCGTTTTTGATCCAGGGATTGGTCGTGGTTGCAGTCGGGTTGGGCAGCGTCGCGATGGTCGAATACTGGGTGCCGCCTATAGTTGCCCATAACTGGTAAATCCACGTGCCCGACGAATTGACGCCACCGGGGTCTGTGTTGTTGTCGGACATTTTTATGTGCTTGCCGCTGTTCTCGAGACCAGGTTGTCCGAATATGCCAGATGTTGGCTGTTGCTTCCATGTGAAGCCGGGATTCGCGGCATCCATGGCGTTAAACGATCCCGACGCGGCGTTGCCGGTCAGTTTCCAAACGATGTCTCCGGATTGACCGTGACCCATCTGGTTGGCATTGCCGTCCTGATCGACGTTGAGGCTGCCGTTTACGAGTGTCACGTTGAGGTTAAGTTTTGGCATGATTTACTCCTGTTGGAATGGAACGGGCGGCACGATGGGCGGGCCGCGGCGCCTTGAACTTCATTCCCCCTCACCCGGCCTGCGGCCACCCTCTCCCCGCTGGGGAGAGGGTGGCAAGCGCGCAGCGCCTGGCGGATGAGGGGGATTGTTGGCATCGGTTTGCATGATTGCCTCAATCCGCTTTGAGAACTCGGCGTTGACCGGGTAATCGATATGCTCGCGCCGCAACACCACGAGCAGCGCCGGATCGCGATAGCCGGTATTCCAGAGTCGCTTGAGCAACGGCCGGGCATCGGCTTTCCGGTTCAGCGCCAGCAACGCCTCGGCCCGCAGCGCCAGCAGGCGCGGATCGCCTTGGCCGGTTTTCACCGCGTGCATCGCTTGCAGGGCCTCGTTGCGCAGCCGTTGCGCTGTCGGCGCATCGCCGCTCGCGTCGGCGAGCAGCAATTTCGCCGTCACGGTATCCAGCAGCAGGCTGCGGTCGTCGGGTTGCTTGGCGAATAGCGGATCGAGGATCGCCAAAGCGGTCTGGGCTTGCGCGCGCGCCGCATCGCTCTGCCCGGCGGCCAGCGATTGCGCGGCCTGCTCTATAAACGCTTCGGCATAGTCCTGTTGCCAATACGCGTTGGCCGGATCCTTCTTGGTCATGGCGCCCAGGATCGTCAGCGACCGCTTCACCAGAGCCTGCGCAGCCGGCAAATCGCCTCCCAAGCGCTGCAATTGTGCCAACTGAGTGGAATACAGTGCAGCGTGTTTCCCGAACCCGGTGTTGTGTGGATCGACCGTCAGAAGTTGGGTGGCGATCTCAACCGCTTGTTGCAGGTCACGCATCCCGGTTTCGCTGTCGCCGGTCAGGGCCAGGGTACGTCCGAGGATGGCACGCACCCTCAGCACGTTTTCGCGTTGGTTGATGTCCTTGGGTTGGTGCTTCGACAGGTCGGTCTCGATAGCATCGTCGGCCCGGTATTCGGCGACGGCGGTGGCCAGATCGCCGTGCATCAACGCCATCTTGCCGAGATTGTTGTGGGCGCCACCCAGTTGCTGGGTCCATTCGGTGTTGTCGGGCTTGGCTGCCACGAGCTTTTGCATCAACACCAGCGTTTTTCGGTATTGAACGGTCGCCTCGTCCAGCCGGCCGCGTGCTTCCAGCACATGCCCGATGTTGTTGTCTAGCGTTGCCAATTCGAACAGCAACGTCAGATCACCCGCAGCGCGCGCCTGTGCTTTTTCCAGGATTTCCTGCGCCGCCTGGAAATTTCGCAGGGCGGCATTCATGTTGCCTTGATAGACGTAGGTCGTGCCGATGAAATCAAGGATGCGCCCATAGGCGATTTGCCGCGCCGAGTCCTCGGGCGCTTCGTCGGCCAATTTGCCGGCAAGCTTCGCGGCCGCCCGATACGACTCGCGCGCCGCCGACAGGTGGCCCTGGTCCATGCGCACGCTGCCTATCTTTTCCAGCGCCTTGGCGCGTTGTTCCAGCGCTTCGTCGGTGACATCGGTGGTCGGCAGGGACTCGAAATACGCCATTGCCTTGTCATCCACCGCCTGCATGATGTCGAGCCGCGACACCTGCGCCAGTTTGTCGTTGAGATCGCCGAGCATGAAGCCGACCAGTCCCTCCGCTTGTTTCTGGCGGCGAACGGCAGCCTGTTGTGCGACCACGGCCTGGTGTTTGGCGATCACGGCGTGGTGGCGCGAGATCAGCGCAAACACGGCCAGCACGACGGTCACCGCCATCACCGCCAGCGCCAGTGAGGTGACGGCGACCATCCGTTGCATCTTGCGGTGCTGCTCGCGCTGCTTGAGCGCATCGAAGCCGACGTCGAGCATTCCGGCGATCAGTTTCAGCTTGGCGTTGGCCTTGCCGTCCTTGCCGGGCCGCGCATCGGCAGCGATCGGTTCGGTGCGTTCGCTGGTGGGTTGCCCGTTCGCATCCAGCGTGAAGCGCAACGCGGGACAAAAACATTCCTCGGCTTCGCGGCCGGGCTTGTCGCTTGCGTCCGGTTCACCGTCCACGATCAGGCAGAAGATGCGTTCGGTACGACCCGTCCGCTTGAACGCCAGCACTTCCTCGTTGACCCAACGCGAGGCCGCCGAGCGCGGCGAGCAGATCACGATCAGGGCTTCGGATTGGCCCAGTGCCTCGTTGACCTTGTTGCCGAGATCGTGCGCGCTGGCCAGTTCATCGCGGTCGCGGAAGATCGGCGCGAGGCGGCGCGGGATGGTGCCGGCTGCAGTTTCCCGGCCAACCAGGCGCGAGGGCACCCGGTAGGTCTCCAGGACCTTGTGCAGCCAATCGCCCCACGTCTTGTCGGCATGGCTGTAGCTGATGAAGGCGCGGTAGCGGATGGCCGATACCGTGGACGAACCGTTCTCCATACCCACCTCCGGAACTGGCGGACACGGCAACTACAATCTACTGATTTATCAGAAGAAAAAGCGTCTGTGCAAACTATATTCTTTGCGCGATCTTATCATGAAATGTGGTGTCGCATACCCTATTTTCTAGTGCCCCACCGGTGGCTTCAAATTACGGTCCAAGCCGGATCGCGGCCTACTGGAAATTCATCTCCTCATTCGGCGCACCGCGCGCCAGCCTTCTCCCGGCGGGAGAAGGAAAGCCGTCGGTTGAAGGTCAAAGCCAAGCAGAAATGACCCAGCAGCCAAGCGGTCGTGCGGGTTTACCGCAGCCGTTGGATGGATTAGCCCCGGTTTTAGAGTTATGCTAATAAAAGGTAGGGCTGTTCACGTGGCCCGCTGGCAAGGGCTGACCGGCATGGCAGATGTTTTCGTTTCCTACGCGCGCAGCGACAAGGCCCGCGTCGCGCCACTGGTGGCGGCGATCGAGGCGAAGGGCTGGTCGGTCTGGTGGGATCCGGAGATCAACCCCGGTCAAGAGTTCGACGATCTGATTGACGCCCAGATTGATGCGGCAAAGGCCGTGCTGGTGGTGTGGACTGCGACCTCGGTGGCCTCACGCTGGGTGCGCGGCGAGGCGCGTGAGGCGGCCGATCGCGGCATCCTGGTGCCGGTGCGCTTCGAGCAGGCGCGTCTGCCGATGGACGTGCGCGCCATCCACACCACCGACCTCGACGGCTGGGGCGAGGATCACGCGAGTCCGCAGGCACAGGAATGCCTGCGTGCGCTCGAAGCCATGATCGCACGGACGCAGGTGTCGCAATCGGCGAAGGCAGCGAGTACGTCGGCGGCACCGTCTTCGGACAAACCTTCCCCGCGCTTCTCGATCTGCGTGCTGCCGTTTGCCAACATGAGCGGCGATCCGGAGCAAGAGTACTTCAGCGACGGCATTACCGAGGACATCATCACCGATCTGAGCAAGGTTTCGGCGCTGGCGGTCACCTCGAGCAACACCGCCTTTCGTTACAAGGGCCAGCATGCCGACATTCCCAAGATCGCGCGCGAACTCAGGGTCAGCCATGTGCTCGAAGGGAGCGTACGCAAGGCCGGCGGCCGAATCCGGATCAACGCGCAGTTGATCGACGCTGCGAACGATAACCACGTCTGGGCCGAGCGTTACGACCGCGACTCGAGCGATATCTTCGCACTGCAGGACGAAATTTCACAGGCGATCGTCAAGGCGCTCAGGCTCCGCCTGCTGCCCGAGGAAAAGCAGGCCATCGTCAAGCGCGGCACCGACAATACCGATGCCTACAACCTCTATCTGATGGCGCGGCAGGCCTACATCACCGGCCAGGAAGCCGATGCCAAAATTTCGGAAGCGATTATCCGGTTGTCGGCCCGGGCTACTGAGATCGATCCGCACTATGCCCAGGCTTGGGCGCTGATGGCCGCCGGCCACATGAGATTGCGCTGGATGCAGCTCAGGGGATCCGAAGAAGGCATGGCGGCCGCGGACCGGGCTTTGAGGCTGAACCCCAAACTTGCCGAAGCCCATGCCATCAAGGCTCAGCTCCTGCTGCAGGATGGTGATGCCGAGAAAGCCGCTGCCGAGGTTGCCATCGCGCTCGAACTGGCTCCGGAATCTTACGAGGTCAATCGCTC
>JBOHZI010000064.1:0-10422 GCA_050738295.1 Gammaproteobacteria bacterium | reverse complement strand
AACCACGGGTTCGGCGCCAGCAACTGCGAAGAATTACGCCGGTCGTAGTCGGCCGTGAAGTTGAAGGTGATGTTGTCCGTCAGGTCGTAATGGCCCTGCGTATAGGTGTACCACGACTCCTGCGGCGTGTACAGATAGTTCTGCGGCGCGTAGTTGAAGCCGTGGGTGAACGGCGCCGACTGGAACGGATTGGTCGAATTGATCGGACCGGTGAAATCGCAACCCGGATAGCCGAACGCAGCACCGTTCGGGTACGGCGCGTTATTACAGGCGGGATTGCTGTTATGGTTGGTCGTATCGTAGAACACGAAGCGACCATTGGGCGTGCCGGAGCTGCCGAAGGCATTGCCGGTACCCACGTAGGGTTCCTTGGAAATGGTGCGCTGCCCGGCCCAGACCTGATTGTTGTTGCGGTAGCCTGCCGAGAGCAGTACGGCCGAACGGTCGCCCGAGGTGCCCACGGTGAAGCTGTAGTTCTGGGTCTTGCCGTCCCAGCCGCCGCCATCGCTGCTGCCGTCGTACATACCCAGGTAGGCATCCGCCTCGGCACCATTGAAGTTCTTGACGGTGACGATGTTGATCACACCGGCCATCGCCTCGGAACCGTAAATGGCCGAAGCGCCGTCCATCAGTACTTCGATGTGATCGACGATCGCGGTCGGGATGGTGCTGATATCGACACTGCCGCCCAGGGTGGGCAGCCAGCGCTGGCCGTTGACCAAAATCAGTACGCGGCTGGAGCCGAGGTTGTGCAGGTCAAAGAAGGTCTGACCCGAACCGCCGTTGTTGTAGGTCTGGTTCAGGGCCGGACCGGCGGCGCTCAGGCCTTGGAGCAGATTGCCCACGGTGGTGTAACCGGAGGTTTCGATCTGCTGGCGTGAAATGTTGATTACGGGCTGAGCGTTCGCGATGGCGGTTTGCGGAATATGCGAACCGGTGACGACGATGTTGCTCAGCTTGGTGGTACCGGAGGAAGTTCCTGCCGGCGGGGCGGTCTGGGCAAGCGCAACGCCCGCTCCGACCATGGACCCGGCTGCACCCACGGCGAGGGCGCCGCGTACAGCCTGTCTCAATAAAGCTTCTGTACTCATTAAAAGCCTCCCAGCTAAGAGGTAGAGGATTGGCCAAAAATCCCGGCACCGAAGTGCCGCCCATCCCTTGCAAATCGCTTGTTACGGGCACACGTACAAGGCTTTGCGCCGGATGGTGCGTGAAGAGTAGCACAAAAAAAAATTTTTGCAAACACTTTTGTGGCGTTGCCGCCACAGGGCTGTCGCCGCCTCTGTACCAGTGTCGCAGCCGGTGTCGCCATGGATTTCACATCGGTCGGGCCACACCGACTCTCCATCTGTTGCACTCATGCAACATACGCTAAAGCGGCTATCATTTGCCCATCAAGGATTCGAGACGGCCTGCGGGATGAGCGTAAGAACCCGGGACAGCCTGCAGCGGCTGCTGCACTGGCAACGCAGCGGAGAGTGGCGGCGCGCGGCGGCGGGCTACACTCGCCTGCTGCGTGCTGAGCCGAACTCCGCCGAGGGCTGGCATTTTTACGCCTTGCTGATCTACGAGCGGGGGCATCCGCGCATGGCACGCCGGTTCATCGAGCACGCTGCCGAACTCGCCCCGGATCAGATTGCCATCCACACCAACCTGGCGCGCATGCTGCGCGAAGGCGGCGAATTCGAAGCCGCGGAGCGCCACATCGAGCGCGCACTCGAACTCGCGCCCCTGCATCCCCCGGCGTGGATCCAGCTCGCCCTGATGCGGGTCGCACAGGAACGCGCCGACGAACTGCGCGAACCGTTCGTACGCCTTCTGGGGCGCTATCCGCAGGCGGCTCAACTGTGGACGCTGAGCGGGCTGTGCCACGAGCAGGCCGCCGACTGGGAGTCGGCACTCGCCGCCTATGCGCGGGCCGCCGAGATCGCACCCTCCGATCCCGAGCCGTGGCTGCACCGCGCCGAAGTCGAGGAACGTATGGAGCAGGCGGATGCGGCCGAATCCAGTTACCGCCAGGCACTGGAACGTGACCCGCAGTGCGCTTCGGCCATTTGCGCCTTGGGATCGATCGCCAATCAGCGCGGCGATTTTGCAGCCGGTGAACAATTGGTGCGCCAGGCGCTGGAAGTCGATCCGAACTGCTATGCGGCCTGGCTGAATCGGGTACTCGCCAGCCGTGAACGCTCGGCCACGGAATTGATTGCCGGCCTCGGAGCAGCCACCCGCGGCGCCGGCGACGATCCCGAAGCTTCGCCGCTGTATTTCGCGCTGGGGATGTGCCTGGAGGCCGCCACCGATTACGCTGCGGCTTTCGCTGCCTACGCCGAAGCCAACCGGCGCCGCGCCCGCGAGCTGGCCTACGATCGCAACACCCAGATCGAATATTTCCGCAACATCGTGGAGCACCTCGACGAACGGTTCGTGGCGCGCGCGGAACGCATCGGCAATCCCGCGGCGCAACCGATCTTCGTGCTCGGCATGCCGCGTTCCGGCACCACCCTGACCGAGAGCCTGCTCGCCGCGCACAGCGGCATCCACGCCGGCGGCGAGATGCACTGGATCCACGACTTGCTGCGGCGCAGCGGCGGGCGCGAAAACGCGACCCGGCGAGTCGGCGAATGGCTGGCGGCAAGTAGCGATGCACAACTTTCGGCGCTTGCCGCGCAATGGCAGCAGGGGCTCGCCGCGCTCGCTTCCGATAACCAGCGCCTGACCGACAAAATGCCCACCAATTTCATGCTGGCGGGTCTGGTGCATGTGTGTTTCCCACGGGCCGCGATCGTGCATGTGCGTCGCGATCCGCTCGACAACTGCTTTTCCTGCTTCGCGACCGCCTTCGGTCAGGGCCATTCGTTCAGCAACGACCTGGGCGCGATGGGCGAGTTCTATCGCTTCTACGAAACGCTTATGGCGCACTGGTACCGGGTCATGGGCAGGGAACGCTTCATCGAAGTGAGGTACGAAGACCTGGTGGCCGAACCGGAACGCGTGCTGCGTACAGTGTTTGCGGCGCTCGGCCTGGAATGGGAGGACGGCTGCCTGGAACATTACCAGGACCGGCCGCTGATTCGCACGGCCAGCCTGTGGCAGGCACGCCAGCCCGTGTATCGCAGTGCCCAGGGCCGCTGGCAGCGTTTCGAACGACATTTGGGGCCCTTGCGCGAAGCTCTGGAGAATACGCAGGCGGCCGAGTTGCTGGGCGCCTCTTACTAAGCCGAACATTAGTAGGACGACACTCAGAGCCTCGCAGCGGTTCGCCGGCAAGGCGCGTTCGCGCCGGCGTAGTAGTAGTTCTACGCCAAGCGCACGCAACGCCGCCGGCGGGCCACTGCGAGGCTCCCGCCGGGCGGCTTCGGGCCGGGCCGTCTGCGGCGTTGCGCAGCCTTGAAAGGGAATTACCCTTGCGGCGCCTGCGCGCCTTGCATACAACTCGGCCCGAAGCCGCTGAATGTCGCCCTACTAATGTTCGGCTTAGTATAATGAGCCCCCCTTCGAACCCGACTCCTGGCAAGGCATGAACGAAGAGACGAGCGAGGCGACCAATCGCCTGGAACAATTGCTGGATAGCTTTGCGGACTCCGACAGCGACCCGGATCGTTTTGCGGAGTTCCTCGCCGCATTCGCGACCGAACCCGTGACGGTGGCCGTGAATCCGCCGTGGGAGAACGCCGACGAGCCTCCTCCAGCCGGTCACAAATTGCTGATCGTCTCCGACGGCGACAACCGCGAACAGCCGATGCTGGCCGTGTTCAGCCGCCCCGCCTATGCCGAGAAGTTCTGCCGGGAGTTCGTTCAGGATGAACCGTTCGCGCCCTATCAGCCCATCAACAGCACCTGGGCCATACTGCAAACACCGGAGGGCGCGGGCATCCGCCTGAACCCCAACCTGCCTCACGGTTTTCGCGCGACTCCGCAGCTCGTGGAGCAGTTGAAACGGGACGTGCAGGCCGCGTGGCAGCGCGCCCGGAAAAACGCATGAGCGTGCCCGAACTGAGTGGAACAGCCCAGCAGGCAGCCGCAGCGCTCCGGCGCAACGATGCCCGCGGCGCCCTGGCCCTCGCCGTCGCCGCCTGCGAAGCACAGCCCGCGGCCTACGAAAACCACCAGCTTGCCGGCATCGCTGCACTGTCACTGGGCGAGAACACGCAAGCGCAGGAACACTTTGCACAGGCTTGCCGCCTCGCCCCCGATATCTACACGGGAGCCGCCTCCTGGACCGGGCTCGGTGAAGCCCTGCTCAGTCTCGGCGAAAGACGCAAGGCGCACAACGCCTTCCAGCGGGCGCTGAGCCTGTTTCCGGATCTGGTATCGGCACAGGCCGGGCTGGCCGAATGCCTGCGCCTGGACGGCAAAGCGGGGGCCGCACTCGAGCTGGTGCGCAAGGTGCTTGCGGTCACTCCGGCCGACGCCAATGCGCTGGTCACTCACGGCATGGTGCTGACGGACCGCGAAGAATACGCCGCCGCCGAGCAGACCCTGAAGGAAGCCCTGCGTGTGAAACCCGATCACGGGCCGGCGCGCCTTGGTCTGGCCCGGCTGGCGCGCTTTCTGGGACGCGAGGAAGAAGCCGGGAATACTATCAACGAGGTACTGGGCGAAAACCCCGATTTTTCGGCCTATCTGGGCCTGGTGGCATCACGGCGCTTCACGGCCGACGATCCGCTCATTGCTCGCCTCGAACAGCGTCGCGAGGATCTGAAAACGGCTTCGGCACACATGCGCGAGGACATCCTGTTCGCGCTGGCCAAAGTCTACGACGATACGGCCGATTACGCACGCGCAAGCGAATGCCTGCGCGAAGCCAACAAATTGCACCACGCCGAAGGGGCCTATGACATTTCCGCCGACGAAACCCTGGCGCGCAACATCGCAAGGTTCTTCACTCCGGAACTCATGCACCGCTACGGCACATCGGAACGCCACGACATCCCGGTGATCTGCATTGCCAGTCTGCCACGCTCGGGATCCACCCTGATGGAGCAGATGCTCGCTTCGCATTCGCAAATCAACGGTGGCGGAGAGCTGACTCATCTGCGCGAAATCGTTGGCCACCTTAATCGGCGCTGGGGCGAACACCCTCAATTCCCCGATATACCTGCGGAAGATATCCGGCGCGATCTGCGGGATGCGGCGGAACGCTATGCGCAGGCGACGGCCAGGCTGCGGCTCATCACGCCCTGGTCCACCGACAAGAACATGATGAATTTTCTCTATGTCGGTTTGCTGCGCATGCTGCTGCCCAACTCGCGCATTATTCATATGCGTCGGCATCCGCTGGCGACGGCCTTGGGCCTCTATCGCCAGCTGTTCGTCAACGGCATGACCTACAGCTACGATCTCGACGATATCGTCCGCTATTACAAAGCCTATGCGAAATTAATGCAGCATTGGCGCGCGACGCTGCCCGAGGGTTTTGTCGAAGTTTTCCATGAAACGCTCGTTGAGTATCCCGAACATGAATTGCGCCGTGTGCTTGACTACATCGGACTCGAATTCGAACCCGCCTGTCTGGAATTCTACAAACTCCAGCGCGCCGTCAGTACCGCCAGCACCACCCAGGTGCGCCAGCCCCTGGATCGGCGCGGCATCGAACGCCATGCGCATTACCAGAATCTTCTGGCGCCGGTTGCCGCAGGACTTGCCGAAGAAATAGCGGCCTACGAAAACGAGTTGAACGCCGCCAATCGATCCGCAAGCACGGGATAAATGGACACGCGGGACCTGATTGAGCAGGCGCGTGTACTGGGCGAGCAGGGTGACATCCAGGGCGCAAAGTTGCGGCTGCGCCAGGCGCACACGCAGCAGCCCGATTCGGCGTTTGCCGTTGGCCAGCTTGCCAATGCGATGAACTTCAGCGGCGAATCGCAGCAGGCTCTCGCGCTGCTTGAAGACTGGCTCGAACACCACCCTGACGAATACCCGCTGTGGCTGCTGGCGGGAGATATTGCGGCCCGCGCAGACAAATCCGATTCGGCCCTGGTGGCCTGGGAACGAGCAAGCCGGGGGCCGCACCCGGTGAAATGGCCTGCATTGCTCAAGCGTGGCAACCTGCAGTTGTTGCTGGCCCAGGCGCCCGCCGCGCGTGCCAGCTTCCAGGCGGTGCTCGACGGCATACGCTCCATATCCGCTGCCGACCCCGGGATCGAAGCCGCCGCCTGGAGCGGACTCGGGTACACGCTGCTGGATTTGTACGAATTCGAATCCGCACGCAACGCCTTCGAACGCGCCCTGACTCTGACCCCCGATCGGATCGCTGCCCAGGCCGGTCTGACCGAAGCCCTGTACCAGACCCACCGGGAACAGGAAGCCCTGGATCTGGTTCTGCAAGTGCTGTCGGTCGATCCGGAAAATGTTCTGACACTGGTGATCTATGGGAAAATCCTGATCGACCGGGGACACTACGAAGAAGCCGAAACGGCACTGCACAAGGCCCTGGAACTGGCGCCCTGGCATTCGGGCGCGCGGCTCAATATGACGCGTCTCAAACGCATTCTGGGCCGCGACGAGGAAGCCACGCGCGACACGCTGTACATGCTCGGGGACAACCCCGACATTCCCGCCTACTTCGCACTGGCAAGATCACGCCGGCTCTCACGCGACGATCCGATCTTCACTCAGCTCCAGCGGCGTCTGGAAACCCTGGATCAGGCGCCACTCACCGTGCAGGAAGACGCCATTTTTGCTCTCGCCAAGGCCTACGAGGACTTCGGCGAGTACCCACAGGCTACGAAGTATCTGCAACAGGGCAACACGCTGCACCGCAAACACAGCGCCTACAATGTCGCGCACGATGAAACGCTGATGGAGCAGATGGCGACGTTTTTTTCGCCCAAGTGCATCAAGCGGCTGAAACACGGCAAAAGCAGCAGGATGCGGCCCATCTTCATTACCAGTCTGCCACGTTCGGGCTCTACGCTCGTCGAACAGATGCTGGCATCGCACTCGCAGGTGACGGGCGGCGGCGAACTCAATTACATGACGCTGATCGCCAGCGAGATTGACGCGCGCTGGAGTGCGCAAACCACCACTCCCGGACAGACGCCGGAGCCGTTCCGCCATGATCTTCGGCAAGCCGCCGAACTTTACGCGGAAGCTACACGCGGCCTGCGGGGTTCCAACCGGTTTTTCACCGACAAAAACCTGGGGAATTTTCTCTACCTTGGTCTGATCCCCCTGATGCTGCCCCAGGCCCGCATCGTTCATCTGCGCCGGCACCCGCTCGCGGCAGCGCTCGGGCTGTACCGCCAACGCTTCGGCTACGGACTCGAATACGGCTACGATCTGCACGATTTCATTCGCTACTACCGGGCTTACCGAAAACTCATGGCCCACTGGAACAGAGTTCTGCCCGGATGCCGCATCGACGTGTATTACGAAACACTGGTGATGCAACCGGAACGCGAATTGCGCCGCATACTCGACTACATCGGGCTCGATTTCGAACCGGCCTGCCTGGAGTTTCATAAACTTGAGCGGCCCGTAAACACGGCCAGCACCAGCCAGGTGCGCCAACCTCTGGACCAGCGCGGCATCGAACGCCACACGCATTACCTTGATCTCTTAGCCCCGGTGGCCGAGGAACTGGCCGAGGAAATCGCCGCCTACGAGCGCGCAATCGAAACCGCTCGCCCACGGCCATGAACGCCCAAGCGCCAGATCGCATGCCTCTTGATAGGCTCCTGGCGGCTGCACTCGAAGCACACCGCAAGCAGGAACTGGAGCGCGCCGAACAACTCTACTCGGCTTTGCTGAAACGCGCCCCCGACGCACCGGCGGCATTACACCATTACGGCGTACTACTGCATCAACTCGGCCAGCCCCAACGAGCACGAACGCTGCTTTCCAAGGCCGAACGACTAGCTCCCGATCAACCCGATTTTCTTTTCAATCATGCGCGCGTGCTTTGGGAACAGACGCGACGGGCTGATGCCATTGCACGGCTGGAGAAACTGCTCGCCCTGCAACCCGATTCGGCCAACGTCGCACTGGAATTGGCAATGGCTTTGACGACCCTGGGCAAGCGTTCTGAGGCATGCAGCAGATTGGAGAACTGGCTTGTACGTCATCCGAACGAATATGCGGTATGGCTCTCACTGGGCGACTTGAGACTGCACATGGGCGAGCTCGAACTGGCCACACAGGCCTGGAACAATGCACGCAAGGCACTGGGCGAAATGGGCGCAACCGCTCTGCAACGTATCGGAAACCTGCAACTACAGGCCGGCGATCCCGACGCCGCAAGCAACTCGTTTCATGAGGCCATTGCCTGCAATCCCGGCTCGTCGGACGCCCACTGCGGATTGGCCGCGGCGGCGAGTCAACTGGGAGATTTCGATACTCAGCGCCGGGAATCGAATGCCGCACTGGACATCGACCCCCTCTGCTACACAGCCTGGTATCAACTCACGCTTTCGCCTGATCCCAACACCGCAAGCACAGCCGAAAGCATGCAGCAAGCCATCTCGCATGCCGCGGACGATCCGCAAGCCTGGCTGTTGTACATGGCCTTGGGCCGGGTTCTGGAGAAGCTGGAGCGCTACGATGCCGCGTTCGATGCCTTTGTCGAAGCGCAGCGCAGACGCGGAGCAGCCACCGACGAAAGTTACGCGCAAGAAATGCTCCGCTTCCAGCGTGCGCGCGAATATCTGAATGCGGATTTTACCAGGCGACGCCCCAGCCGAAATACGCTCAACGAACGCCCCATTTTCATAGTTGGCATGCCGCGTTCCGGCACCACGCTGGTCGAAGCTATCCTGAGCACGCATCCGCGGGTAGCTGGCGGCGGTGAGATGCGATTCCTCTACACCTGGCTGCAAAAAAACAGGGGAACGGAATTCGAGGGAACGCCGCCGGAGTGGCTGGTGCAAGCAGACGATCAAACTCTGGCATGTCTGGCAGACGAATGGCGGAATGCACTTGACGAGGCCCGCGGCGGGCATGAACGAGTCAGCGACAAATTTCCCGAAAATTTTTACCTTCTGGGCCTGATCGCCATGATCTTCCCGCAAGCCTCTATCGTGCATGTGCGCCGTGATCCGCGCGACACCTGTGTATCGTGCTTCACGACGGCGTTGACCGGGCGTGGTGTATCCGCCGCCTCAACGCTGACGGAAATTGGCAACTACTACCGCGAGTACGCAACGCTCATGGATCATTGGCGTCAGGTGCTGGGTTCTGAACGAATTATCGAAGTGGAATACGAACAACTCATCCGGGCGCCAGAGCCAACGGTTCGCGGATTACTGGCGGATGTGGGGCTCGACTGGAACCCGGAATGCCTGAATTTCCACAAATCGAAAAGACCGGTAGCGACGGCAAGCCTGTACCAGGTCCGGCAACCACTTTACGTCAGTTCAATTGGAAGATGGCAGCATTACGAATCGCATCTGCAACCGTTATTCGACGGCCTTTCGGGTATCCTGTCCGCTGAGAAATGAAGGCTGCCATTTCAAGTTGTGGCCCATCAGGGGACTCGGATCGATCGAAAAGGATGTGAATTGATGCGCAACAACTCGCCAACGGAAAATTCGGGGCGGCTCGGAACGGTCTCGCTCTGGGTCGTCTGCACCTGTCTGCTTGGCATGTTGGCAACGCTTTCCGCGTGTGCGACCCGGCCCGGCAATCCGGACAACGTCCCACCGCAAAAGCGTGATCCGCTGGCGCCGGTCAACCGGGAAATCTATCGCTTTAACATGCTCCTCGACGCAGCCGTGCTGCGTCCCATCGCCAAGGGTTACGCTACAGTAACTCCGCAACCGGTGCAGTCACATCTGTCCGATTTCTTTTCCAACCTGCGCCTCCCGATCACCGTCATTAACGATCTGCTGCAGTTGAAGCCGCTGGATGCGGTGCGCGACACCGGGCGTTTCGCGGTCAACTCCACGCTCGGTTTTGCCGGACTATTCGATCCGGCCTCGGAGTGGGGTATGCCGCCGCACAGCGAAGATTTTGGAATCACGCTCGCGCGTTGGGGCGTGCCCAGCGGACCATATCTGCAAATTCCTTTCCTCGGCCCGAGCGACGTGCGCGATGCCGTGGGCCTGTATTCCGATTATTTCGGCTCTACCTCCTACTGGACAGGCTGGAAACCGCGTACGCGCAACCTGATCTATGCGCTGCAGGCCGTCAGCGAGCGCGCAAGCTTCCTCAACGAGGATCAGTTGCTGGAACAGTCCTACGATCCCTACGCGCTACTGCGCAGCATCTACTTCCAGAACCGCAACCAAAAAGTGCAACAGAACCTGCCCAGCTACAATCCCGACCAGACGCTCAACTACGAGCAAATGCTGGATCAAAGCGGCAAATCGTCACCGACTCCTGAGCCCGCTCCAGCACCCGCCACCGGCTAGCCCAACAAGTCTCAGTCCCAGGCATTTAGACCGATACCGGGCGCAGCAAGTCTTCTACATCGCAGATACG
>JBOHZI010000063.1:0-10436 GCA_050738295.1 Gammaproteobacteria bacterium | reverse complement strand
GCCGTGGAACTCGCGGGGCTTGCCCTGCCGGTCATGGCGGCCGGCAGCGTCCAGGCGGCGACTGGCGCGGCCGTGCGCTTGATGGGCTTGCGAGCCTTCGACTTCGCCTTGGCGACCGGGGCGGCAACCGGTTTGCCTGCCGCCTTGCCGCTCGCCTGCTTGACGACAATTGCACGTGCCATTTTCAGGCCTCCAATCGCAGCAGTTGGTGGGTCCACTTATTTCATCGAGTTCACATGCGCCACAAACTGGTCCATGGCGATCTCGGTGCCCTGCAGCCAGCCTGACGACTTGTTGTTCTCGGCGTCCGCTTCATCCCGATGCAGCGCCGTGAAGACGTAGCGGGTGCCGGTTCCCTCGCTTTCCAGCGTGATGATGGCGGTGATCGGAATGTCGTCGAAGACCGCCGGGCGGTAGCCGGGAAACAGCATGGAGGTCCAGACAAGTCGCTCCATCGGAACCACGTCCAGAACGCAGCCGAGGTTGGGAACTTCCCGACCGTCTGGCAATGCGATGTCGATGCTGAAGATGCCGCCCGGTCGCGCGTCCATTTCGCAATTGGAGACACTCCCCCACGGCTTGGGCATGTACCATTCCTTGAGATGCTCCGGTTTCGTCAACGCTTCCCAGACGAGATGCCTAGGGGCGTCGATGAAGCGTTCGAGGACGATATCCAGTTTCGGATTGATCGTGAGTTGCTTGTTCATGATCCGGATTCCCTGGCCTTGAGTTGTTTGACGTATTGGTCGAACCGGTCCAGGCGGGCTTCCCACAACTGACGCCGCGCGGTCAGCCAGTTTTCAACAACCTTGAACCGTTCGGGTGCGATCTCGTACGTCCGCACCCGCCCGCGCTTCTTCGATTTCACCAAGCGGCTCCGTTCGAGTACCGACAGGTGCTGCACGAACGAAGGGAGTTGCATGTCGAACGGTGCCGCCAGATCGCTGACGGTGGCTGGTCCGACAGACAGCAACTCCAGGACTTTCCGCCGGGTCGGATTGGACAGGGCATAAAACACATCGTCGGCGGCCGCGGATTGAACCATTGCAACACCAGTCGATTGGTTGGTGGCTGGATCCGTCCGAGGGATGCGGCGTCAGGTAATACTAAGGTTAATGCCTAAGTATCGTTTGTCAAGTCAAGAGGTGATCGAGGCCGTGCAGAAAAATGGGGTTGCGCGCTATGCTCACCCGAACGTGAGTGCTGCGCGCCGCGTCTGGCCTCGCATTTTCAATATCCCTGCCCGGAGGGCTACAACCATGAAGCGCTCGTTGGCGTTGATGCTCGTCCTTTCGGTTCTGGCGGCCCCATCGAGCTGCCATGCTTTCGCTGCCGAAAAAGATTTGTCATCGGAAATCAACCAGTACATGAATGCGGCTGGCAAAGCCTGGCATTTCATGGGCTCCATCCTCGTTGCACGGGACGGCCGCGTGATCATCGCGAAAGGCTACGGGATGGCGAACGTCGAGCGCGAGATACCGAACACGCCGGATACCGAGTTCCGGATCGGCTCGAACACCAAGCAGTTCACCTCCATGGCGATCATGATGCTGCAAGCGGAGGGAAAGCTGGATGTGCATGATCCGGTCTGCAAGTACGTGCCGGACTGCCCGAAGGATTGGCAGCCGATAACGATCCACAACCTTCTCACCCACACCTCCGGTATCCCCGATTTCACCAACTTCCCGATCTACATGAAGGTGCGGGACAAAACCTTGACGCCGACGCAGTTGCTGGCGTTGTTCAAGGACAAGCCGCTGGATTTCAAACCGGGCGCGAAGTTCAAGTACAGCAACTCCGGCTACGAGGTGCTCGGCTACATCGTCGAGAAGGTATCGGGCGAGACCTATGCGCAGTTCCTGCAACAGCACATTTTCAAGCCGCTCGGCATGACGGACAGCGGCTACGACAGCAGCCATCCGACCGCAAAAAACCACGCCAAGGGATATGGCGCCTACGACGACACGAAGAAAAAATATCCGCCGGCTCCGTTCGTCGACATGAGTGTTCCGTTCAGTGCCGGCGCGCTTTATTCGACTGTCCGCGATCTCTACACCTGGGATCGCGCGCTGGCGGCGGTCAAGCTGCTTCCGAAGCCATTGCACCAGCAGATGCTTGCACCGCAGGTACCCGTTGGCGATTCAGGCAAGGCTTTCTACGGTTACGGCTGGTTCGTTTCGACCGAGTTCGGACATCGGAGCTATTCGCACGAAGGCGGGATCGCGGGTTTTACGAGCGTCAACAGCTGGTTCCCTGACCAGCACGCCTACGTGATCGTGCTCGACAACGTGACCTCGCCCTACGTCATGGACGTCGCCAGGAATCTCACGGCGATCCTGTTCGGCAAGCCGTACAAACTTCCGAAAGCGCTCAAGGCGATCCATTTGCCGGCAAGCGAGCTCCAGAAGTTCGTCGGCACGTATCAGCTTGATCCCAAATTTTCCCTCACTATCACGCTCAAGGGCGATCAATTGATGTCGCAGGGAACGGGCCAGCCGGCCATCCCGATCTTCCCGGAATCGAAAACGGAGTTTTTCACCAAGGCCTTCCCGTCGAGCATCACTTTCAAGTCCAACGACAAGGGCAAGGTGACCGGACTTGTCCTGCACCAGGGTGGGCAGGACAGCCCTGCGAAAAAGATCAAATAGCCGCAGGGTGGTGGGCCGAGTCTTGCTTTTCAGCCCGGCAGTGGGCACCGGCCGGAAAACAGGGGTCAGAGTGCGCTTTTTTGAAAGTCGACTCTGACCCACGAAATTCCGGCCCCCGTAAATTGCCAATCGATTTCCGAGCCTTGACGTCTCCACGGGCTTTCCCCAAAGCGGACGGCGCGACCGGCTGGAAAGGGTCGCGTGGCGCCGATCGCTGATCGGTCAGGACAGGAAGTTCGCGCGTGCCACCGAACCGCCCGGGAGCGGCCCTTCCCCCGCTACTACCCCGGGATCGTCCTTGATATTGAATACAGCCCAAGGGGTGTCGGATAGCGCACTGCCGGTATTCGGCCCATCGGCCCCGGAATCGGCGAAGAGCCTGGTGGCGCATGGGAACTTCCTGATTGACATGCGCCATCGATGGCGGGACGATCCCGTTACCACCCCATACCGGGACAGCGATGCCAACCGGGATCCACGGTAGCAAAAAATGATCTTGATCACTGGCGCAACAGGCAACAATGGCGCCGAGCTGGTAAAGCTTTTCGCAGCACGCAACATTCCGGTGCGCGCCATGGTTCGTGATGCAAGCAGGGCGGCCGCGATCTCTTTCCCTGGTGTGGAAATCGTCGAGGGGGATTTTAGTGCACCGGAAACGCTCGGCGCCGCTTTAGCCGGCGTGGAGCGGGCATTCCTCTTGACTCCCTCGTCGGAGCAAGCCGAAGAGCAGCAAATTGACTTCGTTGATGCTGCCAGGAAAAGCGGAGTTGCACACGTTGTGAAACTCTCGCAACTCGGAGCTGACGCGAACTCTTCGGCCCGCTTCCTGCGCTACCACGCAGCCGTCGAGCAATTTCTCCAATCCTCCGGCATGACTTATACGTTTCTGCGCCCCAATCTCTACATGCAGGGTCTGTTGAATTTCAAGTCAACAATCACCGCTCAAAACGCTTTTTATGCGGCGGCCGGCGACGGCAGAGTCAGCGTTATTGATGTCCGTGACATTGCAGAAGTTGCCTTTGCGGCGCTTACCCAATCCGGCCATGAAGACAAAATATATGACCTGACTGGTCCGCAAGCCCTCACGCACGCCGAGATGGCTGAGCAACTCTCGACTGCGATTGGCCGTGATGTGAGATTTGTCGATGTATCGTCCGAGGCCATGCGCAAGGCCCTGCTTGAGGTTGGTTTACCCGCCTGGCAAGCCGATGGGCTGGTAGAAGAATATGCCCTGTGGAGCCAGGACGAGGCGGCGTCCATTTCTTCCGACGGCGAAACGGTGCTCGGTAGAGAGCTCCGTAGTTTCAGCGAGTTTGCGCGCGATTATGCGTCGGCGTTTGGCTGATCATGCAGGTTCACCACATGCAGCCGCGCGCCGGCGGTAGCCGGCCATCCCCGGCGTATCCTGCCGGTTGAGGATGACGAAATGATCGGCGCCGTGAGGCGGTCAGTTATGTCGTCGAGCGGGTGCGCGACGCGATTGCGGGCGGTGTGGCAATGGTGGATCGCATCCACCCGGGCGCCTGCGTCGATCTCGGCCTGCCGTGGGCCAAGGCATCGACCTTCTGCATGGCGCCCGTACGCAGCCTTTGGACATGTTTCGATGGAGGCATGACTGATGAAAACCTGGCGTTGGGTGCTTTTGGTACTGCTGGTGCCGCTCTGCGCGGCAGCCGCCACAAACGGGGCGCCGGTGTCCGGCTTCACCCAGGGCGCCGATCAGGTGCGAATTCACTACCTGGAATCCGGCCGCTCTGACGCGTCGCGCACCCTGCTTTTCGTACCCGGGTGGCGCGTAAGCGCGACCATCTGGTCGCAGCAGCTCGACTATTTCGCGGCCCACGGTTTCCGCGCGGTCGCCATCGATTCGCGTTCCCAGGGCGAATCGAGCATGGCTGCCGGCGGCAACGCGCCAGAAAACCGCGCCGGCGATATCCAGCAAGTCATCGCCAACCTCCATCTCAGGCACGTGATTCTGGTCGGATGGTCGCAGGGTGCGCAGGATGTGGCGGCGTATGTCGATCGCTTCGGTACGGGTTCCGTTGATGGGCTCGTTTTGATCGACAGTCCTGTCAGCGCGGGGCCCAACGACATAGCGGCCAATCCCGGTTTCATGAAGGTCATCGCGGCGGGCCTTGCCACCTATGCAAAAAGTCCCCGCGCTTATTCCGATGGAATGATGCGCGCCATCATGCATGCGCCTCCGGCACCCATTTCATTTGCTTCGCTGGACAACGAATCCATGAAGACACCGGTGGACACCGGCATCTCCATGCTGGTGCAGGATCTTTTCACCACCGACCGCCGCCCGTACCTCAAGCATTTCGACAAGCCCACGCTGGTCCTCGCGTCGGGCGAGAGTCCGCTGCTGGATGCGCAGCGACAAATGGCCGGCGAGTTGCCCCATGCCACGTTCGACGTGATCGAGCACGCCGCGCATGCTGTATTCGTGGATCAACCGGCTGTCTTCGAACGCAAGCTGGGGGCGTTTGCCGCTGCACTCCCAACGCGGGCAGGCAAGGGCTGACAGTCCGGACGCGCACGCAAGCATGATCGGGTGACGCTAGGGCTGCACAGGCGCGCCATCGCCATCCGCGTCGGATACCGGAAGCCAAAGAACGAAACATTGGCCCGTCAGCGACGTAAAGAGATCGGACCGAACGGCTCGAGGATCGCGAAAGGCTCCTGAAATTGCAGCCTTTCAGCACCGATCATTCTCCGGGCTCGCTTGGCCCGGCTTGGAACATTCCGGCCATGGCTTATTCCAGCGCCGCCAAGGTCACGGGTTTGACGGGGTGAGCGTCAAAGCAGGCAGTTCGAGTTCGTTGCCGATCTTCCGTTTGGCCGTAGCCGGTCAGCGCAATGAGCCGCAGGGCCTTTGACTGCGGCATCGCACTCGCGATCTGGCACTGTTCAACCTTGCGATTGACTCCAAACTCCGAGCCTGCGACTTGGTGAAGCTTCGCGTTCTGGATGTGGCCCATGGCGATCAAGTTGCGTCACGAGCCGTGGTCATGCAGCAGAAGACCAAACGACCGGTTCAGTTCGAGATCACCGACCTGACGCGCCAGTCAATCCACGAGTGGATCGAGGCAGTACACCTTTGTCACGATGCATTTCTGTTCCCAATCCGTGTTCATGCCTCGCCACACCTTTCCACCCGGGAGTACGCGAGGATTGTTCACCGCTGGGTGCTGAAATCGGGCTGGATGTTGCGGCATACGGCACCCACTCGATGCGACGCACGAAGGCCTCGCTGATCTACCGACGCACCAAGAACCTGCGGGCGGTGCAACTGCTGCGCGGGCATACCAAACTGGAAAGTACCGTCCGCTACCTCGGTATCGAGGTCGACGATGCACTGGAAATGGCGGAGCAAACCGAAGTCTGATGGAGAATGGCCGGACACGGCTACGGTCGCGGTCCGGCCAGAAGCGGCCGATCGTACCCGCCATGGCGCTTGCCAATAGCAGCCATTCCCTCTTCGGTTGGCACAGGTTGAGGGTGGTCTGCAGGTCAAAGCGCCTCGGAATTATGCAACCGCTTCGATGCCGCGGCGGTTCGGCACAACGTGTCGCGAGCAGCAATGCGCGGGTCAGCCCCGACGAAAATCTTGGCGAAATCCGGCTTTGAAGGCCTCATGCTGACGACTTCCGGCCTACTCAAATCCGCGTAGGGATAGCCATTATTGCCACGGCGCAGGCTACTCTCGAGCAAGGCGACTGCCTGCTGGCGCAACTCCTCATCAAATACCGCATAGCCATGCTTGCCGCCGGATTTGGCGCGATACATCGCCGAGTCCGCATCGCGGAGCAGTTCACCCGGATGGCGATAGTGCGTGGCTGCGAGAGTAATACCGACCGACGTCGAGGTGGACAATTCCCTGCCGTCAATGTGGAACGGCGCACTTAACGTGCGGATAAGGCGCTGAGCGACGCGGCAGGCCTGTTCCACGTCCGTCCCATCCAACAACACACCAAACTCATCGCCTCCCAGCCGTGCCACCACGTCGTCCGGCTTCAGGCATGCCCGAATCCGTTTGCCGACATGGACCAAAAGTTCATCGCCGACCAAGTGGCCCGCCGAATCGTTGATGAGCTTGAAGCAGTCGAGGTCCATGAAAAGCACTGCGAAGCTTTTTGTGGAATCTTCATGGAAGCTTTTCAGCGCGTTATTCAACCGCTGCGACAAATGATCGCGGTTCGGCAAGCCGGTGAGAGAGTCATGCAGCGTCTCGTATTTCAGGCGGGCCTGAACCCGTTCGCGTTCAGCGAGTTCGGCCCGCAATTTCCGGTTGGCCAAGGCAAGGCCGTGAGTACACTCGCTGACCCGTTGCTCCAGCTCGCGGGTGAGCCGCTCGACTGATTGCACCATTTCCGCGTGTTCGTGTAACGCGTCCATTCGGGTCCGGACCATGTCGATGGCAGACGCGAGCAATTCATGGTCTGCGCCATCGGGCGGGGAAACGAGTAGGGTTGCATCACCGGGCAACGCAAGTTGATATGGGTTGTCGCAGGAACCGTTCTCGATGGAGTCGAGGCGTCGGACCTTCGTCCCGGGAGCGGCTTCATCTATAAACTCCTGCGCAGCTGCCACGACTCCGTCTACCTCTGTCGCTGTCCAAAGCCTGCAACTTGCCAGCAGCAAATGGGATGCAGCCACGGGCAGCATGTTCGGAACCGTGGCGCAGAGCTCATTCCCCGTACGCCTCCCATCGATCGAAGCGCCGAGTAAAGCCAGACCCGCTGTGGCGCCAGAACGCGCATCGCGTCGCGATTCCATATTGGTCTAGCTCCTTACTGTAAAAAGTGGCTCGCGATTAGGCGAGCCAAACCTCATTGAAAGGCGGGCATGACTCGAAGCTTCTGCCGTACCAGCCCCTTGATCGGGGATCGTCCTGGTAGGGCCTCGATGCGACTTCCGTGACGCTTCATGCCCGCGCGGTTATAGCAATTTCCATGCCGTGGCCAAACCGCCACTGTTGCGCATTATTTGTTTGCCTCGAACTTACAAAGTCGTGTAGGTTTTGGTGAGTTTCGGAAAAAAATTCCGAGTGCACGCACTATGGGCCGCTGACGATCTTTCCGTTCTTCATCGAGATCGAGGCCACAACCGTTCGAGCAAAGGGGCACGCCGAATGCGCCCATTCATCCGGTTCGCCCGCAATGCCGAGGTTGATATCGATTCTGTACTCCATTCCGATCTCCCGTCGAGAGCGGCGCTAGCCCATCGACCGGGCGAGCAACAGCCGTGGATCAAAACAAATGATGTCTCCGTATTCAAGGTGCTGGCGGCACTTGCACAAAATCCGCGCACTGCGGCGGTGAAGACACCTTATGAGACCGCCTACCCAGTGGGATCAACCGGCTTCCCATCGAATCGGCGAACCCGAAAACCTTTCCCAATGAAGGTCGGCCGGTGGCAGGTCACGTCGATAGCGCGGCTTTCTCGGAATGCTCGTCGCTACTGGATGGTTCGTCACGCAGGAACGGTTCGAGTTTCACGGCCGCCGCTACGCGGAACTTTGGGCGCGGTCCGGCCATGACCAGTCAGTCGCCAATCCGTGTCCGCGGCTTGCCCGAAAGTGGACTGTCGTCAAGGGCCGCTCAGGGTCGGGTGCAGCCGACCTGTCCATGCGGCCGAATGCGGCCACAACCCGACGTGTGTTGCCGTGGTGGCAGTGCCGTGAAACGGTCGTTGCCGGGGGTCCTCCGGGTGCCGGGTGCGCTGCTCCACGGCGATCCTTCACGGCGCTCACCATGGGATCGTGGTGTTTTCCCAGCGCGTGAACGTCCCTGACGGGCCATCCGGGCCGAGCAGGGCCACGCGTACGACCTCGCGGGAGCCCTCTTCGATCGATTCAAGACCCTCGAAGCCGTTGAGATTCGTCTTCGTGAAGCCAGGCGAGACGAGGTTGACCTTAATCCCAGTCGACTCCAGCTCGACCATCATCGCCAGCGTTACCGCGTTGAGCGCCGCCTTCGATGCGGGGTAAACGGGACCGAAAAACTTGTGGTAGGGGAAGGCCGGATCCGCATTCGTCGCCAGCGAGCCGACGCCACTCGATACGTTGACGATGCGGGCATCTTGTGACTCGCGCAGGAGCGGCAGCATCGCCTGATAGACGGCGAGGACGCCGAAGACGTTGGTTCCCCACACCGCGCGCATTTCATCGAGCGAGGCGTTGCTGGCGAGAGAAATCTTCGCGTACTCCTGCATGCTGAGCCCCAGTTGCTGCTTTCGCGTGTTCGAGATCCCGGCGTTGTTGACGAGCAGATCGAGGCGGTCAAATTCTTCCCGGATGCGCTCGGCGGCTGCGGCGATCGACGCCCGATCCGTCACGTCAAGTTGGAGGGGGATAGCATCCGCCCCAATCTCCTCCGCTGCAGCCTCGCCTTTTTCGAAATTGCGCGCACCCACCAGCACGGTAAGTCCATTCGCGACAAGTTCCTTTGCAACCTGGTAACCGACACCTTGATTGGCGCCTGTGATCAGGGCTAGGCGTTTGTGTTGCATAGCAAGCTCCTATAGACGTTTGTGTTTACTGAGACGAGAGACCGCCGCGATCGGACTTTCGTAAGCGGCTGCCGACCACACCTTGCGTGACGGCCTGACTCAGTTTACGCAGTCGGCGTCCAGCGATGCGGCAGCAAGCTGTCGATGTCGCGGTCTTTGGTGATCGGCAGACGGGTGAGCACGTCGGTGAGCCAAGCGTGGGGTTCGTGGCCGTTGGCTTTGGCGGTGGCCAACAGGCTCATGATCGCGGCGGCGCGTTGGCCGGCGGTCTCGGAACCGGTGAATAACCAATTCTTGCGCCCCAAGGCAATCGGGCGGATCGCATTCTCGGCGGGGTTGTTATCGATCGGGTAGCGGCCGTTGTCGGTGTAGCGGATGAGAGCCGGCCAACGCCGCAAGGTGTAGTCGATCGCGCTGGCGGTGCCGCTGTTGCCCAGGATCTGCGGGCGCAGGGTATCCAGCCAGACCTTGATGGCGTTGAGCGCCGGCAGCGCATGGCGCTGCCGGTGGGCGAGACGTTCCTCCGCCGGCATGGCCTTGGCTTGGGCCTCGATGCGATACAGCACGGCGATACGCTCGATCGCCTCGCGTGCGACCGCGCTGCCGCTGGCCTTGTGCTGGTCGACAAACTTGCGCCGCGCATGCGCCCAGCAGGCAAGTTCGGTGACGCCTTCGCGGAAGGATTGCTTGTAGCCGGCGTAGTCGTCGACCATCAGCGCACCCCGCCAATCACCGAGGAATCGTCGGGCGTGTTGGCCGCTGCGACTGGTGCAGAAGTCGAACACGATGATCGGCGGCCCAATGCCGCTGCGGTATTCAAACAGGTAACTTCGGCGCGTGTGACCCGCGCCCGGGTCGAGCATCGCCACCGGCGTTTCGTCGGCGTGCAGGACGGCCTGAGCCAGCAACGCCCGGTGCAAGCGATCCACCAGCGGTTGCAAGGCCACACCGCAGGCCCCAATCCACTCGCCTTGCGTGGAGCGCGGGATCGTCACCTTGCTGCGCGCATAGATCGCTTCCTGCCGGTACAACGGCAAGTGATCGACGTACTTGGCCACGATCACCTGCGCCAGCAGATCCGGGGCAGCGATGCCGCGGTCAATGACAGTCGGAGGGACCGGCACGGCCGTGATCGTCTCGCAAGCGCGGCAGGCGTACTGCGGATAGACGTCCCGGCGCACGAAGAAGGTCAGCGGCTTGCACGACAGCTTCTCGCTGACGTGATCGCCAATGTGTACCAGCTCGCCGCCACACTGGCCGCACGTGCACGAA
>JBOHZI010000062.1:0-10522 GCA_050738295.1 Gammaproteobacteria bacterium | reverse complement strand
GGGTGCCGGCTGCCACCGCGAACAGGAACACACCCAGCAGGTAGGCCGCGTTGTGCGCCGACACGCCGAAATGATGGATCAGGTAGAACTCGTAGTAACTGCTGATGCTGGCAAGATAAAAGAACTTCGAGAACATCAACACCATCAGCACACCGATCGTGCGGCGTACGAGCGGTGCCGGAAACTGTGGTTTGTCCGACGGCAGGCGCCTTGTGCCGCGCTCGTCGATGTGGTGGCTGTACCATCGGCTTACTTGGAGCAGAACGACAATCCCAAGCACCGCAGCCAGCCCGAACCAGCCGACATGCGAGCGCCCGAACCGCAGCACAACGGCCGCCGCCAATAGCGGGCCCAATGCCTGCCCCAGGTTGCCGCCGATCTGGAACACTGATTGCGCAAGCCCGTATTTTCCGCCCGAAGCCATGCGCGCGACGCGCGAGGATTCCGGATGGAACACCGCCGAACCGCAACCGATCAGCGCGACCGCCAGCAACAGGATCGGATACGTAGGCGCCACCGACAACAGCAGCAACCCGGCCAACGTAAAGCACATGCCAATCGGGAGCGAATACGGCAGCGGCTTCTTGTCGGTGACCATTCCGACCACCGGTTGTAGTAGCGACGCAGTCAACTGGAAGGTCAACGTGATCGCGCCGATCTGGAAGAAACTGAGATGGAAGCTCCCCTTGAGCAACGGATAGATCGCCACGATCACCGACTGCATCATGTCGTTGAGGACATGCACGAAACTGACCGCACCAAGCACGCTGTAGCGCGTGGGACCGATCGAATTCGTTACCGCCGACGTATCGCCGGCTTCGGCGATTGGATGCTGTACGTTGGATGTGTTTTTGTTCATACCAGTTCCTGTACCGCCGTGACGATATCCTGCCTAACCGGCAACGCTGCCCGTGCCGTTCCAACCATGGGCCTCAGCCGATCACGGAGAATCAAATTCGAGGAATCAATGAGGCCAGCGAATTGGCAAACCGCGACCTCCATAGCTAATTTTACGCCAGCCACGTACTGGACAGTAGGAAGCCGATTGGCAGGCCTGATTATTTCTTTAGCCCGCCTCCGCTCGTTCGGGCTGCACAGCCAAATATGTCTCGCATGCGATTGAAAAGTCCGCAATCGCCCCCACATTAATCATGTACCCGTACGACATAACGGAATGCCCATGACTCTCTCTACCCCGCTGCGCATTGATTTCGTTTCCGACATCGCCTGCCCCTGGTGCGTGATCGGCCTCGCCGGCTTGCAGCAAGCACTGGCACAGCTGGACGGCAGCGTGCAGGCAGAGATACACCTGCAGCCGTTCGAACTGAACCCGCAGTCGCCCCTCGAAGGCGAGGATGCAGGCGAGCGCCTGATGCAGAAGTACGGCATAAACGAGGCCCAGATGGAAGCCAATCGCTCGGCCATCCGCGAACGCGCCGCAGCACTCGGCTTCGCCTACAACATAGGCCCCGGCAGCCGCTCCTACAACACCTTCGATGCACACCGACTGTTGCACTGGGCCGAGTTGCAGGATCGCGAGCAGGCGCTAGAATTAAAGAAAGCGCTGTTCCGAGCCTACTTCACCGAAAACGAGAACATCGCCGACCGCGACATCCTGGTACGCATCGTGAGCAACATCGGGCTAGATGCCGAGGACGCACGCCACATTCTGGAAAGCGACGCCTACGCCAACGAAGTACGCGCACAAGAACGGCACTTCCAGCAGGCAGGCATCAGTTCCGTGCCGGCAACGATCGTCAACGGCACCCATCTGATCTCCGGCGGGCAACCACCGGACGTGTTCGAACGCGCATTACGCGAGATCGCGGCGGCACTACCCGCCGACTAATCTACTACCGATATGTACCGGTGCCCTAACATAGCGCTGGGTGGGGGCGCCTTTGGCGGGCGCTAGTGCACAACCTTGAGAACGACGAACAAGGCGCCGGTGCTGATCGCCACCCAGAGGATAACCCCCTGAATCAAAGGTCTTACGCCGACTGCCTTGAGTGTCTGCCGGGACAAGCTGGCACCGATCATGAACAGCGTAAGCGTGAGGCCAATTTCGGCAAGACGGCTCAGCGCGGGGGATATCGCCGCGACCTGTGGGCTCAGGCTGCGCGCTACCGACGCCAGCAAAAACAGGCCGATGAACCAGGGGATATGGATCTTTCGACTTTTGTCGGTTTCCCCACTAGTGGCATCCCGCGATTCTTCCACATTGAAACCGATGTGTGTATTCGCCAAACCGCGGCGTCGCGGCAGACGGAAAATGAGCGTTGCGGCGCTGGCAACCGGCAGGATCCATAGTGCCCGCGAGAGCTTCACCGCAGTGGCGGTGTGCAGAGCGTCGAGGCCATAGGCCGATGCTGCACCCACGACCGAAGAGATATCGTGTATCGCCACGCCCGCCCAAGTACCGAACTCCGTTTGCGACATGTGCAGAGCATGACCAATGACCGGAAAGGTGTACAGAGCGACGGCGTTGAGCAGGAATACGGTGCCCATGGCCACCGTCATTTCGCCGTGATCCGCGTCCACTGATGAGCCTACGGCCGCAATCGCAGAACCCCCGCAGATCGCTGTACCGGCGGAAATGAGAGTCGAGATCTTGCGGTCGATCCGGAGCCATACGGCGAGCGCGTAGCCGAGAACAAACGTGGCAACAATGGTTACGGCAGCGAACACCAAACCGTTTCTACCGGCCGTCAGGACCACACCCAGATTCATGCCGAAGCCCAGCAGCACAACGCTGGCCTGCAGCAGATATTTGGAACAAAAGCTACTCAGGCGGCGCGCCGGGTTACCCAGCGTCAACGCGAGTGCCATGCCCAGGGCCAGTGCAATGGCCGGAGAAGCCCACGGGGTCAGGCAGAATGCCGCGCCGACTGAAAATAGTGCAACGTGGGTAGTGCGGGATAGCTGAGCTTGCCTTGTACCACCACGGGCCTCCATCGTACGGCAGCGAGCTGGCTCGGCGTCTTTCGGTGCGTAAACTTCGGATTCCACGAATTTCTCCCTGTCGAGCGCTGCGGCGGCGGTTGCGCAGGGGCACACTTTAGGACCGCGCGTGATATATTAAAAATACATATAATCAATACTTCAATGAACTTTTAATTATATCAATGAACATTCGTCACCTCGCCATCTTTCATGCTGTGGCTCGCAGCGGCAGCGTCAGTGGCGGCGCTGAAAAGCTGCATATCAGCCAGCCCGCCGTATCCAAGCAACTGCGCGAATTCGAGGCTCGACAGGGCGTGATGTTGTTCGACCGTTTACCGAGGGGCATACGGCTGACGGAGGCAGGCCGCATTCTGGCGGGTTATGCCGACAAGGTATTCCTGCTTGAGCAGGAAGCTCAGCGTGCGCTCGATGATCTTCAGGGGCTACGCAGTGGCCGTCTTCGCGTCGGGGCCAGCACGACCATCGGCAGCTATCTGCTGCCCGAGGCGTTCGTTGCGTTTCGCCAGCGCTATCCGGATGTCGACTTGAATCTGGAGGTGGGCAACACGCAATTCATACAGGAACGGCTGCTGGCCGGAGAATTGGACATTGGCTTTACGGAGGGATTCGTGGATTCACCGGAGCTGGAGGCGGAAGCATTCTTCATGGACGAACTGGTACCCGTGGCGGCGATTGCACACCCACTCGTCCACGGCGCTCCGATCAGCGTGTCGCGTCTGTGCCGGGAGCCAATGCTGGTGCGCGAACCGGGTTCCGGTACGCTCGCGGTGATGGTGGCCGCTTTGGCTCGTCATGGTGTCGAACCTCGTGTCGCGATGTCGCTCGGGTCGACCGAAGCGATTAAACGGGCACTGCCCCTGTCGAACTGCGTTGCCGTGCTGTCCCGGCTCGCGATCCAGATGGGGTTGCAAAACGGTACCCTCGCGACGATTCCGGTACGCGGCCTGCGCATCGAACGGCCCTTGCATCAGGTGCGGGTGAAACACCGGCACGCCTCAGCGGCCGAGTCGGCGTTCCTGGAATTGCTCCCGACACAGACTGGCTAATTGCGCGTACCAACGCGGGCGGATCTTTCCTTTTGCCCGCCCGCGCGTTGATAACAAAACACAAGACCTGATCCTGGATTCCTCGGGAACGGACGAATCCGCTCCTATTTCGTCATGCTTTCCGGCATGGCCGACGAATGATGATCCATGATGCACCAGCTTCCATGCCGCCTCTCGTACACGAAGGTATAACGGGCCTGCACGGTTACGGGC
This sequence comes from Gammaproteobacteria bacterium, assembly GCA_050738295.1. Taxonomy (GTDB): domain Bacteria; phylum Pseudomonadota; class Gammaproteobacteria; order JAKDMP01; family JAKDMP01; genus JBAUSV01. The sequence continues at coordinate 6,299 of JBOHZI010000062.1, read as the reverse complement.
TTGTCGTTCTGGACGAGATGGAAGGTGTATATGCCGGAGTTGATCGCGGCGTTGTGCCCCAGAATGCGGATGAAACTCTTGTCGATGTGCCCAACCGGCTTGGACTTCAGAAAATGTTCGAAGTAGTCGACAATCTCACTATGGGTGCTGCGCACCTGGTTGGATACGGTCGGCAGTAGTACGCCGCCGGGTTGGCAGTAAAGCGCTGCCACTTTCTCCGGGTTTCCCGTTTTCAGGGCACTATTCCAGATATCAAACTGCTTCGCAATAAGCGTCTTGCTTGTGGCATGGGCGTGCGAGGTTGGCATTGTCGCAGCGCTCGCTGTCCCGGCGGTCAGAAGCAAGGCAATAAATAGGGTCGTTTTCATGCTTTTTCCCTCAACTCAATTGATTGTGATTGGTAAAAATCAGGATTAAAACCGAATCGTCCAGAACTTTAGCTTCAAAAAGCGAATGAAGTATAGGCGCTTTACTCAAAAAATGTATGCCGCTGGAAAATTCACTGCCGACAGGCCAGAGCACAGCTTTCGGCGCTCATGGAACCTGCATGAATCGAGTGGTCGGCTTCCGTAAAGGGCCGGAGCCTGGCCCTCAAGCTTCGCGCCAGTCTACGGCGCCGGGTCCAGGCAGTCAGGCCGAGTGGAATGCATTTCCTGGACTCGAAGCGCTGGCCGATTCCGCCTGGGACGTGACCCCATCTGCTTGACGTTGGCGTAGAGTAAGCGACTGGAAAATCCTGGCGCATTGCATGAAAGCACCCATCCCCGATATCACCCGAGACTTGTTCGACCTCTCCGGCTACTGCAGCATCGTGACCGGGGCGAGTGTCGGAATCGGCCTCATGATCGCCGAATCGCTGGCCCACCGGGGTTCGGATATCGTATTGGTCAGTCGGAATGCGGAACGTCTCGAAGAGGCAGCGGGCAAGGTCCACGCGATCGGTCGACGGGTGGTCGCCGTAGCCATCGACGTGGCGGACGAAGCAGCCCCGGAGCGGATCGTCGAAGCAGCGCTCGGATTAAGCGGCCGCATCGACGTGCTGGTGAACAATGCAGGCTTCATGACGTTCTCCGATCCCCTCGATGTCAACGACGCGACATGGGACGAGATCTTCAACGTCAATGCCAAGGCACCGATGCGCATCACGCGCGCGGTGCTTCCAGCGATGATCAAGGCAAACCGGGGCAGCATCATCAACATCGGCAGCTCCTGGTCGACGCGGGCGTCCGTGTTCAACCAGGACGGCGGCGGCGTGGACTATTGCTCGTCGAAGGCGGCCCTGCATGCGCTGACGCGAGCGACCGCACAAGACGTTGCGCCCCACAACATTCGCGTGAACACCATCGCACCGGGCGCCGTGGACACATCGATGCACGCCGACCATCGCGCGCTCCTGTTCGAGTTCGAAAAATACATTCCACTCGGCAGGATCCAGGTGGCTGAGGACCTGGCCGGCATCGCGATCTTTTTAGCATCGGACGCCAGCGGCTACATCACCGGCCAAACCCTCCACGTCAACGGCGGATTGCTGATGGTGGATTAACTGGATTGAAAGGTTTGAACCTGTTTACGCAACGGACATGGTGAGAATCAATCGAGTCTGACCTCATTGCTCCACCGGAGACCGTCAGCGAAAGCGGTCGGTGGCCTCGATGAGTTCGTGCGTATTGCCGGGCTCGAAGGCGGAATGGCCGGCATCGGGCACGATGCGGAGGTCGGCCTCCGGCCAGGCGCGGTGCAAATCCCAGGCGCTGCGCAGCGGGCACACGACGTCGTGGCGGCCCTGCACGATAACTCCGGGGATAGCGCGGATGCGGTCCACGTTTCTGAGCAATTGATCCTCGTGCTCGAGAAAACCGCCGTGCACGAAGTAGTGACATTCGATGCGCGCGAAAGCTACCGCGAAGGCATCCTCACCGGTGTGGGCCACATAGTCTTCGTTTTCCAGCAAAAAGCTGGTGGAGCCCTCCCATACTGACCACGCGCGTGCCGCTGCCGTGCGTACGGCCTTGTCGTCGCTCGTGAGTCGGCGGTAGTACGCAGACATCATGTCGCCGCGCTCGACTTCGGGAATGGCCGCCTCATAGGTTTCCCAGGCATCCGGGTACAGTGTGTTGGCGCCCGACTGATAAAACCATTCGAGCTCACTGCGCCTCAGCAGGAAGATGCCGCGCAGCACCAGTTCGCTCACACGTTCGGGATGGGTTTCGGCATAGGCGAGCGCAAGCGTCGAGCCCCAGGAGCCACCGAAGACCTGCCAGCGTTCGATGCCGAAATGTTCGCGCAACCGCTCGATATCGGCCACCGAGTGCCAGGTCGTGTTCTCCGCGAGTTCCGCGTTGGGCGTCGAGCGCCCGCATCCGCGCTGGTCGAACAGCACAATGCGATAAACCTCAGGATCGAAAAACCGTCGGCACTTCGCGTTGACTCCGCCGCCTGGCCCTCCGTGTACAAACACTACCGGCTTGCCCTCGGGATTGCCGCATTGCTCGTAGTAGAGCGTGTGCAAATCCGAGACCTTGAGAAACCCGGTATCGAAGGGTTCTATTTCGGGATACAACTCGCGACGTTTTTCTTCCGGCATAACGGCTCCATGAAAATCAAGGACAAACCACAGTTTATCTGTTATTCGTCAGCCTGCCGTTTTCCCCAGGCGCGACACAGCCGTACTTCTGAGTCAGTTCCGTCAGAGTGTCCAGATACCGCCGATAATCCTCTCCGGGAAAGCCGGGATAGCCCACCCCTATTATTCCAAGCTCTCTTGGAGCGGTTCGTTGCCTACCGATTGGGATTGCGCTAGAGTTAGGCGCCTAAACGTAGTGTCAACCGATATGGCTAGATCAACCGCAGTCGGCTCGTTCCGCAGAAGCACAAGTTTCCGCAAACACGCCACTGGAACGGATGTTGCAACGTCGAGATAAAACCTTGGCAGGTTTCGCGCTGGCCGCTTTGGTAGGCACGGTTCTGCTGTTTGGGCTTGTGACGTGGTTCCTATGGCAGGAATCCATCGGGGCTGAGCAGAAAAGGGTCGCCGATATTGCCCAGACACTGGGCATGAGGACCGAGCGTCTGGTCGAGGGCGCCAAAGACACCCTGGACAAATTGGACAAGTTGTCCGCCCACGGTTGTTCCAAGGCACATATGCAGGCCATGGAACAGGCAGCGGTCAGCCACCCCTATATACGTGCGATAAGTTACTGGCATGCGGCTAAACGGCTTTGCAGTGTCGGATTCCTGCAGACCGCCGCGATAATGCCCCGTCGTGCGGACCATATCTACAAGTCCGGCGTCATCGCCTGGTGGCCAAGTCCCCAGACCGAGGTGGACGGCGTGCAGCTCTTCCTCATGCGTTATGGCAACCACGAACTTGCCATCGATCCCCGTATGCTGCTCCAGGCGGCCCCTGTGAAGGAGTATCAGATCGGACTCTGGGTACAGAATTTGCGCATGGCGGCTAAACCGTGGGATGCAAAGCTGCCGCTACCCTCCTCGTTGCGCGAAGGGTTGACGGTGGACCGAAAGCATAATCAGTTGATATCGCGGTTCTCACTTAACGCCATCTTTCCTATCGACATCGTTGTGGTCGAGCCTATCAGCAGCCTCTGGGGCCGTTACCATCGGACGCTGGAAATCGCAGTGCTCGTCGGCCTGGCGCTCGTGGCGCTCTGGGTGTATGGCATTTGGCGCTATGGCCGTTACCGGATGAGTCTGGCCAGCGAACTTCGCGAAGCGCTGCGCAAGGGGCGCGTCGAGGTGCAGTATCAACCGGTGATCGATCTTGCCTCCGGCCGTTGCATAGGAGCCGAAGCGCTCGCGCGCTGGAGGCGCGACGATGACAAGTTGGTGAATCAGGATGTGTTTATTCGCGTCGCCGAAGATAGCGGCCTGGGCGCGATGCTAACGCAAAGGGTCCTGGAAAGCACGCTGCGCGAACTAGGCGAATTGCTCCAGGAACAACCTCACCTCGGCATCAGCTTGAACCTCACGCCCGAAGATCTCAAAGGCAACAGCTTCCGGGATTTTCTGGGATCGACCATGGCGACCGCAAGAGTCGCGCCGCAGAGCATAAAGCTCGAGATAACGGAACGCGCACTGGTCAATAACACCGAGGTGCGTGCGCTCATACACACCTTCCGCAAGCGTGGTCATAAAGTGGCCGTTGACGATTTTGGCACTGGGTACTCCAGCCTGTCCTACCTGGAATCGTTCGAGCTTGATACCCTGAAGATCGATAAATCTTTCGTGAACGTGATCGGCAAGGAAGCCGTAACAAGTCACGTAATTTTTCATGTCATTGAAATGGCCAAGGGTCTTGAATTGGAAATAGTTGCTGAAGGTGCAGAAACCTTCGAACAGGTGCAGTGGCTTAAGCAACAGGGAGTACACTGCGTACAAGGTTTTTTCTTCAGTGAGCCGCTTTCAGCCGCCCAATTCGAGGAATTCATCCGCAGCAATCATTCGACGGTTCTGCCGTTGATACCAGGGAAAAAGCACACAAAGGCCACTTGAAGAAAATTTTGTTTCCGAACCGCTATGAAATCCGAATTCTGAGCTTATCCGCAAAGCGCAGAACCATTGGGTCGGTCGCCCGCATGGCAATACTTGCTGGAGTACTCACCCTGTCGGCGTGCGCTTGGCTCGGCCTGAAAAAACAGCAGCCCACAGCGCCTCCCCCACCTGCGACAGCCCAGGTCGCCAAGAGCGCCAAAACTGTTAAGAAAGCGCCAACCAGACCGCTTACGGTCGCCGTGCTTGACCCGGGAAATTACAAGGCCGGCCAGAAGCAGCGAGAAAACGCCTTGATGAAAGTCGCTGGGGTTGCTGCACTCGCGCAGGACAAGGTCGGATACTACATGGAAGTCCAGGAAGCGGAACTGCGACGAAAGTTACCGCCCGCAACAGACGTGCATATCACCAAGCGAGACGAGAGCATCGTTATCGGCCCGATAAGTGGCGCTTTTGGCTCGGGCAGCGCACATCTCGCAGACACGATCCGCAACATACTGGAGACAGTTGCACCCGTGTTCAGGGAATTCACCAATACACTGATCACTGTCCACGCTTATACAGACTCGACCGCTTCAACCGGATATAACAACCAGAAACTTTCGCAGATACGCGCACTGGCCGTAGCTCATTACCTGGTCAAGACCGGCATTGCCAGCGAACGCATCGCGGTCGTCGGTCACGGCGAGTCCGACCCCGTTGCCTCCAACGCTACAGCGAAAGGCCGCGCCCAAAATCGTCGGATCACAATCGAGCTGGAACCGCTCGCGCACTAAGCATCAACAGTCAACAGCCTGAGCCAACACGCGCACCAGCAGGGTCTATCTTTATATTCTGCAACTGACGAGGTGCCGCTGGATTGGGTAGACTGGATTCGTTGCTGAATATAAAGATAGACCCCGGACCCCCTGAGCAGAGTGGCCGGAAGCGGTTGCCATCCTGGCCCGCTTCCGGCAATCCCTCACCCTGCTGGATAACCTGCGTACAGGGGGTATCCTCGATCCGCGCTGTCAGCCGCCCTTCGCGGAGCGCCCGTCGGCCTTTTGCGTGTTGGCGTAAAAGGCATCCAGCGTGGCATGCATCGCTTTCATCGACTTCGGGTTGATGTAGATGGGGTGACCCGATTTGAAGTAGGCGAACGTGATGTGCTTGCGCAGATTCGCACTGAGATTAACTTGGTTCAGGTCGTATTCGGTGCCATGAAATGGCGTGGCCAGGTCGTAGTAACCGTTTTCGGAAAGCACTCTCAGGTACGGGTTCATGCGCATGGCTTGCGCCAGATCCTGGGCCACGTCAGGCAGTTGCTCGCGCCGACCCGTGGGCGAGCGGTGCTTCCAGTCCCAGTTCATGTAAGCAGCGAAGCTGAGTCCAACGTACGCACGTGTGGTGTTCCACTTCAGCACATGATGGACGTACCACAGGTACCCCTGGTTGAGCGCCGGTGAAATCTGCTGATCGGACGGATCGAAGCTCGGCCTCGAGGAGATCGCGCTGGCATCCTGGGCGAGATAGCGGCCGTCGTAGCGACCGATATGCTCGTGCTCGGGGAGCATCAGTTCTTTGCGAAACTCCGAGCCGCTAACACGCAAGTTGGCACGCTCGAGGTAATCGACCGGCAGGCCGGTGAATGCGTGCATTTGTTGCGCCAAGGCGTCCAGCCGTGCCTGCGGTAGCTGGTTCCCCTCACGCAAGGCCGTAGCGTATGGCCCATCGGCAAACTGGCGCGCCTGTTCAACAAAAGCCTTCAGGCTGGCGGACTTGTGGGGCACCTTGTCGTGATACCAGGCTATGGC